>JACDHU010000209.1 GCA_013820865.1 Chloroflexota bacterium | reverse complement strand
CCGGGTCCGCTCGGATGCTTCCTCGAGCGCCGCGGTCCTCGCTGCGTCGGCCCGCTCGTCCTCGGTCGCTTCAGCCAGGGTGAAGACAATGGTGAGGGTAACGCCGACGACGGTGAGGTAGACGCCAACGTCGAAGAAGAAGACAGTGCTCAGCTCGACCCGTCCGCCGGCGAGGGCCGGTAGGTCGAAGAAGATGGCAGTCAGAAACGCCTCGCCGATGGCCAGGCCGGCGAGCCCGCTGGCCGCCGCCACCAGGAGGCCGGCCGCGAGCAGGTGCCTCGGGTTGACCCGCAGCGACTGGCGCGCGGTGGCCGGGTCGTACGCCATGAGGAGCAGGATGAAGGCAATCGCGGCCACCAGCCCACCCGCGAAGCCGCCGCCAGGCGCGTTGTGGCCGCGGATCAGGATGAAGATCGAGAACAGCAGCAGCAGCGGCTGCACGACCCGGGCCGCCGTGGCGAGGATGAGCGAGATCATCGGCCGTCCTTCCGCGGCCGCAACCGCAGCAGCGCGTAGATGCCGAGCGCGGCAATCGCCAACACCGTGATCTCGCCGAGGGTGTCCAACGCCCGGAAATCGACCAGGATCACGTTCACGATGTTCCGTCCGTGCGCCTCGGGGAAGCTGGTCTCGCCGAAGAAGTCGCTCAGAGGCACGTCGTTCTGGACGCTGAATGCGGCCAGCGTCAACGCGGCCATCAGCACCCCGGCGGTCCCCGCGATCGCCGCGTCGCGGATCCGGGTGCCGCGCGTCGAGAGGATCGTGAAACGCGGCAGGTGGTAGAGCACGAGCACGAACAGGATGACCGTCAGCGTCTCGATGAGGATCTGGGTCATCGCAAGGTCCGGCGCCCCGAACAGCACGTAGATGAGCGCCACGCCGTACCCGACGATGCCGAGCGCTGCGATGGCGGACAGGCGGGACCGGGTCGTGATCGCCACGAGCGCGGCGACGATGACGATCACGACGGTCGCCACCTCGTGGGCACGCACGTCGAGCGGGAACTGCATCGGCGGGAGCGGGCCGCGCGCCAGGAAGGCGAAGCCGACTAACCCCACCACTACGACGACGATCGTCAGCAGATAGCGCCGCAGCAGGCCGCTCTGCAAGGTCGCACCCAGGAGGTCGGCCGCCCCGCGCGCCACGGCGAGTGCACCGTCGTAGCCGAGTTCTGGACCGATGCGACGGCCGACGTCGAGCCTCTTCGCCATCCGCGCCACCCAGCCGAGACGCCAGAAGGCGGCGATGCCGAGCAGCAGCGTCAGCCCGCTCAGCAGCAGCATCGGCGTGATGCCGTGCCAGAGCGCCAGCTCCAGGGCGGACGGGGTGCCGGTGATCGAGGCTGCAGCGCGACTTGCCAGGCCCGTGGCGACGGCGGCCGGCATGAGGCCGCTCAGCACCCCGAGCCCACCGAGCAGGACCGGGCCGGCGAGCATGCTGGGACCCGGATCGTGCGGCGCCTTGGGCAGTTCCACGCGCGGGCCGGTGAACGGCCGGATGCCGGCCACAATCGCGACCGCCACGAAGACGATGTTCGGTATGAGCACTGCGATCGTCAGGAGGACCGGCGCGACCGTGTCGGCGTCGAGCGTCGCCTCGTACACGAGTTCCTTGCCGATGAACCCGAAGAACGGAAGCAGGCCGGCCATCGAGAACGCGGCGAGCACTGCAGCGACCATGGTGAGCGGCATCGCCGAGCCGAGTCCGGATAGGCGGCTCGCATCGCGCATGCCGGTCTCGTGGTCAAGGATGCCGGCGACCAGGAACAGCGTGCCCTTGTAGAGGGCGTGTCCGAGGAGGAAGACGACGGCCGCGTTCACGGCGTACTCCGTCCCAAGCCCCAGCAGGAAGGTCATGATCCCGAGCGCCGAGACGGTCGAGTACGCGAGCAGCCGCTTCAGGTCCGTCTGGTGCAGGGCCAGGATCCCACCGAGAACCATCGTGATCGCGCCCGCCCCGCCGACCACCCAGAGCCAGAGCTCGGTGCCGGCGAAGATCGGGCTGATGCGGGCGAGCAGGTAGATGCCGGCCTTCACCATCGTCGCCGAGTGCAGGTAGGCGCTCACGGGGGTGGGCGCCTCCATCGCGTTCGGTAGCCAGTAGTGGAATGGGAACTGGGCAGATTTCGTCAAGGCGCCGGCGATGAGCAGCACCGCCATCGGCGTGAAAAGCGGATCCGCGGCGATCCGATCGGATCGCTCGACGAGGACTGACAGCTCGTAGCTACCGCCCGCCTGCGCGAGCATCAGGACCCCGGCAAGGAGGGCAAGCTCGCCCGCGAAGGTCGTGATCAGGGCCTGGAGTGCAGCGCGCCGTGCCGTCGACGAATGACTGTCGAAGCCGATGAGCAGATACGAGGTGATGCCGGTCAGTGCCCAGGCCGCGTACAGGAGCAGGACATTGTCGGCCAGGACGACGCCGAGCATGGCCGCCATGAAGCTGAAGAGAAAGAGGTAGAAGCGGCCAAGCCGCCGATCCCCCGCCAGGTAGCCCGCGGCGTAGATCACCACCAGCGCCCCGATGCCGCTGATGAGCAGCGCGAACAGCATGCCGAGCCCGTCGAGCTGGAACGAGGCGCGCAGGTCGAGCGCCGGGACCCAGTCGATGGTCTCGCGGATCGGGCCCTGGTCCAGCACGCGTGGCACCTGGGCGAAGAGCCAGGTTGCGATGGCCGCGGGAACGACGGCAAGGACCCAGCCCGCCATCCTCGGCGCGCGCCCGACCAGCAGCGGCGCAACCGCGCCCGCCGCGAGGGCCGCGAGGATCGTGGCCATCAGGCTCATCTGCATCGGTCCTGCTGCTGTTGGGCCGGGATAACAAAGGCGGAGGCCGCGCGCGCAGTCTCCACCTCGATGCGCCGATGACTACGGACGGCGGCGCGTGCCCGGATCTCGTCCTCGGATTCGCCGCTGAGTGTACCAGCGCCCCGATCGGTTACCCGGCGACCGCGCTCCTCACGGCGTCACTCGCTCGTCCACTCGCCAGGCTTCGTCGATGCGTCGCGTGAGCGCAGCCTCCTCCGGGACGCCAACGCTGTGAGTCCGCCTCCGAACCCCACCCCACCGGTCAAGGCGAGCCGATGCGGTCCGGCCGGTATGATCCGCCCGTGCCGCCCAAAACGTGCCCCGAGCAATGACTGGCCTGGGCCTCACCCTGCTCGTGGCGCTCGGGGCGGCGCTCGTGCTCGGCGCGCTGGCGCATCGGCTCAGGCTGCCGCCCATGCTCGGCTACATCGCCGCCGGGCTCGTGGTCGGGCCGGCCACGCCTGGCTTCGTGGCGGACCGCGAGGAAGTGCTGGCCCTCGCCGACGTCGGCGTCGCGCTGCTGATGTTCAGCATCGGTTTGCAGTTCAGCATCGGCGAGCTGCGTTCGGTTGGTGCGCGAATCCTGGCGGGAACGCCCATCCAGGTTGCGATCACCATGGGCATCGGTACCGGCACCGGTCTGCTCCTCGGTTGGTCCTTGGTGGAGGCGCTCTTCATCGGCGGCGCCGTATCGGTCTGTTCGACGGTTGTGCTCGTGAAAGTTGCCGGCGAGAGCGCACTCCACACGACCTCGTACGGGCGAGCCGCATTGGGCGTGTCAATCGTCCAGGACCTCATTACGGTGGTCCTGGTCGTGGCGCTTACCGCCTTGGGCAGCCGCGAGGAGGAGCCGCTGATCAACCTGATCGGCCGCGTGGCGGTGGCGCTCGGCTTCGTCGCGCTGGTGCTGATCGGAGGCTCGCGCCTGCTACCGCGCCTGCTGGGCATGATCGCCGGCCTGCGCTCGCGAGAGCTGTTCGTGATCAGCGTGGC
>JACDHU010000208.1 GCA_013820865.1 Chloroflexota bacterium | reverse complement strand
GATTGCACAATCCCGCTTGTGCTCGGTAATCTGTGGTTGTCCCGAAGGGGCAGCCAAAGGCACCAGCGATTGCATCAATGGTCCAGCGGCGGTTTCTTCGGGACATTTCCATGCCCCGTCAATCTCCTAGATTGCGCTGGAGACGGCGCACGACCTCGGCGGTTTCTTCATCCGGCCCATGCCCCGGCTCCGAAGCGGGCCCGGCAAAGGTGCCGAACTGACGGTCGCCCGCATCACCCAGTCCCGGCACGATATATCCGCGCTCGTTGAGGTGCGAATCCATTGCCGCCACGTGGATGTCGACGTCCGGATGGGCGGCCGACAGCGTGGCCATGCCTTCGGGTGCCCCGATCAGGCTCACCTGCTTTACGCGAGCCGCACCCCACTCCTTGAGGATGTCGATCGTCGCGGCCGCGGAGCCACCGGTGGCGAGCATCGGATCCAGCACCAGGCAGACCTGAACGCTGGCGGCATCCGGCAGCTTGTTGTAGTACTCGACCGGCTTGAGCGTCCGTTCATCGCGATACAGGCCGATGTGCCACACCTCGGCCGTTGGCAGCAGCTCGAGCATGGCATCCACCATCCCCAGCCCTGCCCGCAGAATCGGGATGAGGCCGACTTTCGGCTCGAGCCGCGCGGCGGTCATCGGTTCCAGTGGCGTCTCGATCGGCTCCGGGCGAGTCGCCAGATCGGCCATGGCCTCGTAGCCAAGCAGCCAGGTGAGCTCGCGCACGAGCTCGCGGAACTTCTTGGGCTCGGTCGTCCGATCGCGCAGGATGGCGAGCTTGTGGGCGACCAGTGGGTGCGTGCTGACATGAAGCGGCATGGGCGCCGATTCTAGTCCGCGACGGATCGGCACAATGGACCGATGCGCCCCTCGTTTCCTGTTCTTCCTGCTGCCTTCGGCACCTTCGGGCTGGTGTGGGGCGCCTGGCAGGCGGTATTGCCCGACCTTGCGAACCATCACGGCCTATCGACAGGACCGCTGGGAGCGATCCTGACCCTCGGCTTCGCCGCCTCGCTGCCGGCCATGCTGGGCATTGGTCGCCTCCTTGATCGGGCCGGGCCCGGGTGGGGGATCGGCCTGACAGCGGTTGCCATGGCGGGCGGCGTGGGGCTGGTTGGGATGCTGGGGAGCCTTCCCGCCCTGATTCTGGCGGTCGTGATCTTTGCCGCCGGGAGCGGGGCATTCGATGTCGCCATCAACGGCGCGGCGATGGGCCACCAAACGTGGAACCGACCGGCACGCCTCACACTTCTTCACGCGGCCTTCAGTGCGGGCGGGCTGATTGGCGCGCTTGGCGGCGGGGCCGTCCTCGGCACGGACATTCCGTTTGAGATCACATATTTCGTCCTGGCCGCATCACTGTCTCTCGTGGCGGTTCTGGCCGCGCGCAGCAGGTGGGAGGCCATCCCGTCCGCGGGGTCCGTGCCGCGCGCAGTCGCGCTGGCCATGTTGCCGCTCGCTGCCCTCGCCGGCCTCGCCTTCCTGGCGGAGGGATCGATGGAGACGTGGTCCGCCATCTATCTGCGCGACGAGCTCGGTGCGGCGGCGTTCATCGGGGCGCTGGGACCGGCGGCATTCCATGCCGCGATGCTCGTCGGCAGGCTCATCGGCGCGGCGGTGGCTGGATCTCTCGGCGCGTCCACGACGCTGTTCGTTGCCGGCGCCTTGACCCTTGTCGGCATGAGCGTCGCCCTGCTCGTGCCACTCCCGGCGGTCGCCATTCCCGGAATGGCCCTCGGCGCCCTCGGTGCGTCGTTCGTGGTGCCCGTCGTCGTCAGCCTGGCGGCTCAGCGCGCCGGTGCGCACGCCGGTCGCGCCGCATCCTATGTCCTGACGCTCGGCTACGCCGGGTTCCTCGTCGGACCGTCGTTCGTCGGCATCCTCGGCGAGGTCGCCGGACTGCGTGTCGCCCTGGCGATCGTCCCGCTGGCGGCAGCGATCATCCTGGTCGCGTCGCGCACGCGCGTGGCCCGGTCCTGATGACAGATCGCGGTGCTGGTACGGGTCCTGCGGTGGTCCGACTTGGATCCACCTCCGGAGCCAGCATGCTGGTAGGCTATCGGTCCTGCACGACCGACCGTGCCCTGAGGCCGTCGCCGGATCCACCCAGAGGAGGTTAGGAGCATGGTCTTCGGATCGAAGCGAGAACCCAAGCCGGATAGCCTGTCACGCGAAGACGTGGTCGGGAATCTGTATCCGGACAGCCTGACGAGTGAGGTCGACGTGGCACAGTCACCCAGCGAATTCCCCCGTCGCGAGGAGCGCGGCAATGAGAGCGTCATTGATCCCCACGCACGGTTCAATGGCAAGTACGTCAGCGACCGCGACCTTCGGATCGAGGGAGAGGCGCAGGGCGAGATCGAGTGCCAGGGAACGCTGATCATCAGCCCGCAGGCCCGCGTGCGCAGCGCCATCAAGGCCCACAACGTCGTCGTGAACGGCGATTACGAGGGTGATGTCGATTGCGGCGGTCGATTCGAGATCGGCTCGACCGGTCGCGTCAAGGGCACCATCAAGACGCAGGTCCTCGTCGTCAAGGAGGGCGCTCACTGGGAGGGTGGCGTCAGCATGACCCGCGAGCCGGGAGCGCGTCCCGCGACCCCGCCGGGTGACCCGGCCTCTCGTCCGGGTGGCGCTCAGCCTCCTGCCGGCTCCGGTGGTGGCAGCATCTTCAGCAAGGGTGAGCGGGGCGCCGGCGGCGAAGGCGACAAGCCGAATGCTGAGCAGCGCGAGGGTCAGCCGGCCGGCCAGGGCGGCCAGTAGCAGTCCGACCCTCGATGTCAGCTCGCCGGCGCGTGGCATCAGCGCCGCCGACGCTGGTCGAGGTCACGCGCGGCGAGCGAACGGAATCGGTCCATCGTGGGTCGTTGGTCGTCGTCGACCCGAGCGGCAGGATCGTCGCATCGGTCGGTGACCGGGATGCGTTCACGTTCACGCGATCGAGCGCCAAGCCGTTCCAGCTGGCGCCGTTCGTCGTCTCCGGCCGTTTCGATGAATACGGTCTGGGAACCGAGGCGCTCGCCATCATGGCAGCGAGCCACAACGGCGAGGATCAGCACGTCCGACTGGTGCAGGAGATCCT
Organism: Chloroflexota bacterium; assembly: GCA_013820865.1. Taxonomy (GTDB): domain Bacteria; phylum Chloroflexota; class Limnocylindria; order QHBO01; family QHBO01; genus JACDBZ01. The sequence goes on along the minus strand of JACDHU010000208.1, from coordinate 720 downwards.
GCGCCGATCCGGGCTGACGACTGCCGTCCTCCAGAACCAGGTTCACGCGCCGTACGACACTGAGACGGCCCATCGGCTCCTGCGCGATGGCGAGAAGCCGACCGCAGTGCGCGGAAACTGCTCGGGCAAGCATGCTGGCATGGTGCTGTTCGCGAAGGCGTCGGGCTGGCCGATCGAGAGTTACTGGCATCCCGACCACCCGGTGCAGCGCCTGGCGCTGGAGACGGTCTCGGCCGTCTCGGATGTGCCGATCGAGCAGATTGCGACCGCGGTCGACGGATGCGGTGTGGTCTGCTTCGGGATGCCCCTGCGCGGCTTGGCGCTCGCGTTTGCGCGCCTCGCCGATCCCTCCGCGGTAGCCGACCCCGTGCTGCGTGCGGCCCTCACGCGTATTCGCGACGCGATGATGGCGCACCCCGAGCTCGTGGCAGGTGAGCGCCGTCGCGTTGACACGGCACTCATGCGGGCGTATCCGAAGCGCATCGTCAGCAAGGGCGGTGCCGAGGGCGTCCTGGCCATGGGGCTGCCTCCGGGCGCATTGCCGGCCGACGCTCCCTTCGGCGAAGGACCGATGGGTATCGCTGCCAAGATCGAAGACGGCAATCTGGCTCGCCGAGCAGGTGACGTGGTGAGCATCGAGATTCTGCGCCAGGTCGGACTGGCAACGGATCCGCTGGCCGGTCCGCTGGTGGCGTACGCCGCTCCTTCGATCGTCGACCC
>JACDHU010000207.1 GCA_013820865.1 Chloroflexota bacterium | reverse complement strand
CCCACCTCGCGCACAGGCCCGCTCCTCATCCTGAGCGGCGCACTCTGGTCCCTCGGCAGCTACGGTCCCACCGGAATCGTGCCGGTGTGGGTGCTCGGGTTCGCGTTCGAGCGCTCCTACGACGTTTCGCTCGCACTCCTCGCCCTCACGTTCCCGGCCGATCGGCTGTCGCGCGTGGGCCGTGTCGCGATGTGGGCGCTCGCCGGGTCGTTCCTCCTCCGCAGCACCGGACGGTTGCTTCTCCAGGATCCGCCTCGCACCTACCCTGAGTTTCCTGCCGATGGTCTCTTCAACCCCTTCGCGATCCTCGAGAGCCGCGCCGCCTTTGAAACCGTGGAGGTGCTGGCCAACGCGGGCATTGCCGTCCTCGCCATCGCCATCGCATTGATTGCCGCGCGGCGGCTTCTGCGGAGCCCGTCCCTCACGCAGGCGGTGATCGGTCCGGTGCTCATGGGATCCGTCGTGGCGATGCTGTTCGCCTCGTTCGATGCCGCCGAGTTCGCCTGGACGACGGCGACGGGCTCCCCACTCATCGATGTCCCCGAGAGCCTGAGCGGGCTGGTTGATTGGGTGATCCTGGCGGCGCGCGCGACCGTGCCTGTCGCCTTTTTGGTCGGGACCCTGCACATTCGATCGGCCGGCGGCGCCCTGGCCACGATGGCGTCCCGGCTCGAGCGGGAGGCGTCACCAGCCGACGTCGACGACGCGCTGGCGGCGTACATCGAGAATGACCAGCTCGCGACGCTGCTGCGGAACCAGCTGGCCGAGCTTCGTGCGTCGCGAGCCAGGATCGTCGCGGCGGGAGACGCCGAGCGTCGTCGCATCGAGCGAGCGCTTCACGATGGCGCGCAGCAGCACCTCACCGGCATCGCGGTTCGCCTGGACGATGTCCGCAGGACGGCCGTGACGAACCCGGCGAAGGTTGCCGAGCAGCTCGCGGAAATCGCAGCCGAGCTCCGCGACGCGATGCACGAGATGCGTGAGCTCGCCCGCGGCATCCACCCGGCGATCCTGACCGAGGCAGGTCTGGGCCCCGCGCTCGCAACGCTCGCGCGCCGATCGACCGTTCCTGTAGACCTCTCCGTCAACCTGGACGGGCGGATGCCCCTCCCGACGGAGGTGACGGCGTACTACGTGGTGGCCGAGGCTCTGACGAACGTCGCGCGCAGCGCGCGGGCGAACCGCGCGGAGGTTGCCGTCGAGCGCCGGGATGACGGTCTGTTCATCCGGGTCGTGGACGACGGGATCGGTGGGGCCGACCCGCTGGCAGGCTCCGGGATCGAGGGCCTGCGTGATCGGGTCCGCGCGCTCAACGGCCGATTCTTGCTCGACAGCCCGGCCGGCCGCGGCACGAACCTCGAGGTGTGGCTGCCGTGCGAGTGATCATCGCGGACGATTCGGCAGTCATCCGCGAAGGCGTGATCCGGATCCTGACCGAGGGCGGCGCAACGATCGCCGGCCAGGCCCGCACCGCTGACGAGCTCCTCGCCCTCGTCGACGATCTCATGCCGGATCTGGCGGTCATCGATATTCGGATGCCACCCTCCGACACAGCGGGCCTCCAGGCAGCGGTACGGATTCGCGAGATGCACCGCGGTAAGGTCGGCGTCCTCGTGCTCTCCCAGTTCCTGGAGCCGGAGTACGCCCTCATGCTCCTGGCCGGTGGATCGGGTGGCGTCGGCTATCTCCTCAAGGACCGGGTGGCGGACGCGACCGAGCTCCTGGCATCGGCGCGGAGGGTGGCGGCGGGCGGATCCGCGATCGACCCGTCCGTCGTGGACGAGATCGTGCGCGGCCGGTCAACGCAGGAGCGGCTCGCTGTGCTCACATCACGCGAGCGCCAGGTGATGGCACTCGTCGCAGAGGGGCGCTCGAATCGCTCCGTCGCAGAGCACCTCTCCATCTCCGTCAAGACGGTCGAGGCGCAGGTGGCGACGATCTTCTCGAAGCTTGGGCTGGAGGAGCACCCCGATGACAACCGCCGGGTCCTGGCGGTCATCGCCTATCTGGACGGCCGCGGCATCTCTGGGGCGCACCATCGTCGCGGTGAGTCACGGCCGGAGTAACAAGCCGATGTAATAGGAAGCGTTCCGCGTGACGTCCGAATAGTCACCGGGCCGGAGGCTGCCGCTCTTGTTGTACCAAAAAGCGTTCGGCGGCCTTTCGGCCGTCGCTCTGGCCATAGCCGCTGGACTGCGGCGTGAAATACGGGCAATCCCGGTACAGGCCCACCGTGAACTTCTTCCCGGTCACCGTCTCGAGCGTCCGCCCCGCGTTTTGTCGGACCAGCGCAAGGAGCTCTTCGTAGGTCATGCTGGCCTCCTCTCGGTCGGGTTGCACGCGGCGACACTAAAACCGAACGAAGCGCGGCTCACACGTCGTCCGTTGCATGCCATGGCACAGGTGACGAACGAACTCTCGTTCATTCGACTTTGGTGTCGCCCCATGCAACTCGCGGCCGCGCCAAATGACGAGCCTACTCCCCGAGGAACTCGCGGACGAGGTTCTGGAAGTGATACACGCCGTTCTCGCGCTTGGCACTGAATCGGCCAGTGTCATACGCCCGCGAACGGAGGCCGCGCTGAACCTGCTCGCAGATCACGATGTCCTCCTGCTGGATCTCATCGGAGAAGGCGATGGTTTGCTGCATCGACTCCCAGCCCGGACCCGAGCCGGGCTCGGCAAAGAACCACTCGAAGATGGTGAGGGTCTTATCGGGCCCCAATGGCAGGATGACGTTCGAGGACATGTTGTCCTGGTAGATGTTGAACATCGTGTTCGGGAACAGCCAGTAGTAGAGCGCTGAATCCTCGGCGCCGGGCTGGCGCAGGTAGCGCCGATCCACGCCGATCTCCTCGCCCGCCTTGAGCTCCCGAATCGGCGCGTGCTGCTTCGAGTAGTACCGGAACTCCTCGACGCGGTACGAGTCGTAGTCGAGCTCCTTGAACAGCGCGGGGTGCGCGATCGGCAGATGGTAGCCCTCGAGGTAATTGTCGACGTAGACCTTCCAGTTGCACTCGATCACGTACTCGCGCCGCTCGACCAGGCGCATGGGCTCCACGTCGTACCCGGCTCGCGCCACCTCGCCCGGAATCGCGCCCATGACCTCCGCCAGCGGCGGGGCATCGGCACTGAGATTGACGAAAACGAACGGCCCCCAGCGCTCGACGCGCACCCCAACGAGGCCGAAGTCCTCCTTCGCGAAGCCCTCCGTGTCCTCCATTTCCGGGCAGGCACGCAGGCCGCCGTCAAGCCCGTACGTCCAGCCGTGGTATCGGCACTGGAGCGACTTGCGGTTCCCCTTCGTGAGCGCCACCTGCCCGGCCCGATGCCGGCACACGTTGTAAAAGGCGCGCAGCTCGCCGTCCAGGCCGTGGGTGATCACGACGGGCTCGTCGAGCACCGTGACAGGCACGAAGTCGCCGATGCGCTGGAGATCATCGGCCCGGGCAACGAGCTGCCAGGTGCTGCCGAACACGCGCTCCTTCTCCGCCTCCAGGATGTCGGCGTCGAGGTAGTAGCGCGACGGCAGGGTCGCCGCGCGAGAGAGGGGCGCGACGGCCGCGTCGCGTTGGGTGGTCGTCATGCCGAGAGTGTACCGATGTAGGAATCCGATCGGTACTACGATGTCGCCGTGGGCCAGGTGCTCGCAGCTTGCCCAACCTTGCCCGGCATGGCGGAAAGTGCTACAACGTGCCGACCCTAAAGACGAAACCGGCGACCGCGAGTCGCCTTCCCCGATGAGGAGACCATGAACCAACTGCGACGATTTGCGATCCTTCCGATCGCCATCCTGATTCTGGCGGCATGCCAGAGC
>JACDHU010000206.1 GCA_013820865.1 Chloroflexota bacterium | reverse complement strand
GCTCCTGGGCGATCGCGATCTGAAGGTGATGCCCCGGCACGGACTCATGGAAGGCGAGCGTCTCGGCCTCGTATCGCGGCCGCGTCTCGGGCGCGTAGGTGTTGATGAAGTGCTGGCCGGGGCGCGAGCCATCCGCCGCCGGATTGAGGTAGTAGGCGATGGTCGAGTGCTTCTCCTCGTGTGCCGGCATACGCACGACCTCGCACGGCGCCTGCGGCAGCCTGCCGAACCACTGACCGATGGCGGCATTGGCCCGATCCAGCGAGCGTTGCGCGGTCTCGAACACCTCGTCGCGGGTCCGAAAGTGAAGGTCGGGATCCTCTCGCAGCGCTTGCAGCGTCGTCGCCAGGCCATCCGTCTTCAGCAGCTGAGCGCCGAGGTCGGTGAACTCGCCGTCGATCCGCTCGATCTCCGCCAGACCGATGGCGTGGACTTCCTCCGGATGAATCTCAAGCGAGGTATGGGCCCGGGCCAGGGAGGCGTAGGCTTCGGCACCCCCCGGGATGTGCATGAGTCCGGGTTGGTCGTCCGTTCGCGCGCGCGGCGCGATCTCATCGGCGACGGTGGACCGATAGCGCTCGTACGCCGGTCGAATCCTTTCGTGGATCAGCGCTAGCAGTTCATCCCGGATAGCAGGACATGCCCGCGCCGGTTTGGCCAGCGACCATGCTTCATCGGGTTGCTCCAACACCGCATCGATCTGGTCGATCACCTTCGCGCACAGGGTTTCGACGCCGAGGCGCCCTTCGTCCGCTCCCCGTCGAAGGTTTTCCGCTGCCTGGTCCAGGTACCCGGGCATGGCTGCCCAGCGCGCGAGCAACGCACGTGCGTTCTCGTCCGTCTGAATCGGCTGATAGGAGGGAATGGCGAGAAGCGCGACCTGCGGCCCGTCCATGGGGTCGACACTGAAGGCACCGAGGTCGGCCTCCAGGTGTGCCCGATCCGTCCTCAGGGCCTCCGCCAAGGCCGCATGGGTGATCGGATCGCTGGGCTCGGTGCTCGCCAGTTGCTGGTCGAATCGGTCCAGGCTGGCGCGCCAGGCATTGCGACCGGCGGGCGACTCATCGCCGAGGCGATCGGTGAAGCGAGGGTCGCCGATGGCCGTCGCGTAGACCGGATGCCGCTCGAGCCACGCGTCCCAGTAGTCGGCGGCGAGCTCGTCGAGCGGCGCATCGGTGGTCACGAGGTCATCGTAGCCGCCCGACTGATCGGTCAGAGGGGCATCTGGGTCGTGTGCGGGACAGGTCCTTCGGCCTGGTCCTTGTCGCGCTCCGGCTCCTCGCCGCCGGGTCGCATCGCGTCCCCGGCCTCGCCGAGCGTCGCGTCGTCATCGGTGATCGGATTCGGCATCTGCTGCGCCTCTTCGACCTGGTCGATGCTGTCCTTGGTGCGATCGGTCTCCATTGGTCAATACCTCCTGCGTGCCTGAGTGCAATCTGCGCGCCCAAACCGCACCGTGTGCGCCCCGGTGCAAACAACTGAGAGGAAGGGGCTGTAACAAGGCGCTGCGCCGTCGAAAATTGCGCTCACGCGCAAACCATGAGCCGGACGGGGCAGAAATCAGCGCTCCTTGCCAGTTGTGTGCGCCCCGGTGCAAATTCGGGAGCCGCCGTCTACTGGATGGAGCCGATGAACTCGATGGTGGCCATGATCCGGTCCAGGACCGCCTTGTTGAGCTCGTAGTCGCCACCCATGTCGGTATCGGTTCGGGCAATGAGGTTTGGGCCTTCCTCCAGCGTCGGCCCGAGCTGGATGACGTACTCGTACATCGTGCCTTCGGACTGGTTGTCGGCGGTGCCGCTGATCTCGATGCGAACCGCCGACTGCCCGCCCACGACGACCTCTTCGCGGCTGACGGGGTCGCCGAGATACCCGCGGGCACCGTCGATTCGGAACAGCTCAATCGCGATCTCGTCGGGGACCTGAGTGGCGTCGGGGACGGTGTAGAACCCAGGCGCGAACCAGATGCAGGGCGGGAATCGACCAACTTCGGTGTTCGTGTACCAGTCCTCGGGGAACTCGAGCTGGTAGCCGTCGCGCAGGTTCTCGCAGGTGTCCCGGTCGAGGAAGAGAGCGTCCGCTTCGGGGTTTGGCGCGACCGTGAAGCCGCCAGGCTCTCCGGCGCCGATCGACGGGACAGCCGTCGGCTCCCCCGTGGCGGCCTCAGTCGGTTCGACCGTCGCGGTCGATGATGGCGAGGGGGTCGGATCCTCGGTCAACGTTGTCTCTGCCGTCGCACTCACGGTGGCTGTCGCACTCACCGTGGGCTCGCCGCCCGTCGAAGGCGGATCGGCGGCGCTGCATGCGGCCAGCAGCACCGCGAGGCCGGTGGTCAGGAGTGCGGTGCGCGGGCCGATCGATTCGGTCATGGGATGCAGTGTGCGTCATGTGAGCCTGTGGTCGAGGGGACGATCGTCGTGCGGGTGAAGCCGACTGGCACCAGCACGGCGACGGGGCTCCAGTAGGGACCGATAACGCGCTGTGGCGCGTCAGCCCCGATCCGCACCACGCGCCCGTCGCTTACCGCCCGTCGAGCTGCGGGCTCGTCGTCGAGCGGGGCGTCAACGACGCCGGCCCAACTGCTCCCGCGCCCGGTCCCGCCGATCAGCCGCAGGCACTGCGCATCGCGCTCGAGGACCAGCAGGTCGTTCACTCTCAGTTCCGCGGCCAGGCGCCCGAGGACGGATCGGTCTTTCATGTGGACAGTCATGGCCGCGAGCGTAGGCACCCGGAGGTCCGGGGGACATGGTCCCATCGGGTCATCCCCTTCGTCATCTGATGCGCCGTGCAGCGCGCGATACCATCCGCGCCATGCCGTCGCGCCTTTTCCTCGTGCTCTTGTCCGTGGCGTTCGCCATGGTGACGCTCGGTGCTACGCCCGCAACCAGTTCGCGACGACCTTGATGGACACGATGTACCAGCTTCCATCAAGCTACGCGCCCGGCGACCTCGTGAGCACGAGCACCGCCGCGTTGAACAGCGGCTACTCGGTCCGCTCAATCATTACCGCCGACCTCAGAGCCATGGCGATGGCCGCGCGCGACGCAGGCAGGCCGATCCAGGTGGTCAGCGCCTACCGCAGTTATACGCAACAGGCCGCGACGTTTGACTACTGGGTGAGCATCGGTGGCTATCAGCACGCGCTCCTCACGAGCGCCCGTGCCGGTCACAGCGAGCATCAGCTCGGCACGACCCTTGATTTCACATCGCTCGGCGGCGCCGCTCCGTGGACGTACTCCGACTGGGCGAGCACGCCGGCCGGTGGCTGGATGGCGGCGAATGCCTGGCGACATGGCTTCGTGATGACCTATCCGCGAGGGGAGACCGCGACGGCGTGCTACTCGTACGAGCCGTGGCACTACCGCTACGTTGGCAAGCCCACCGCGGCCGCCGTCCACGATTCCGGGATGAACCTTCGCGAAGCGATCTGGGCCGCCCACGGACCGTAGGTATCGGTCAGCCGCGGTACTCGCTGATCTCGAATAGGTTGCCGTCTGGATCGCGAAAGAAGCAGCGTGTGTCGGATCCGCGCTCGATCGGCTCGGTGAGGAAGAGCGCGCCGCGCTCTCGCAGGGTCTCGTAGGCGGAGCGGCAGTCGGCGACCCGGATGGTGAACAGGTGATCGGTTGTCGAGCGGTCGGCGCTCGGCGCCAGCGTGACGCCCGGCTTGTCATCCGTGGGACCGCCGTCGGTAACCAGCAGCAGCCACGCCCCCGCGAAGCGCAGCACGGCGGACGCGCCTCCGTATTCGCGGTGCAGCGTGGCGCCAAGGACATCGGTGTACCAGGCGCGCGCACGATTGACGTCGGCCACGACCAGGATGTGGG
>JACDHU010000205.1 GCA_013820865.1 Chloroflexota bacterium | reverse complement strand
GGGGCATCGGCTGATTCGGGCTTGGTGCGGCGGCGCAGAAGGGATGTCATTGATCAGGACCGATGGTAACCGCTACGCGGCCGGTTCCGGATCCCCCACACCAACGCGCGACCGCAGGTAGCCCTCGATGAACGCATCGAGGTCGCCGTCGAGTACCGCGGTCGGGTTGCCGGTCTCGACGCCGGTGCGGAGATCCTTGACCATGGTGTACGGCTGGAGCACGTAGCTGCGGATCTGGTTGCCCCAGCCAGCCTCGATGTGCTCGCCTCGCAGGCGCGCCATTTCTGCCTCGCGTTCCTCCTCCTTGCGTTCGATCAGTCGTGCGCGGAGGACGCTCATGGCGCGGTCACGGTTCTGATGCTGGCTGCGCTCACTCTGGACGGCAACCACCAGGCCGGTCGGCAGGTGGGTCAGGCGGACAGCGCTATCGGTCTTGTTCACGTGCTGGCCGCCCGCGCCGCTGGCACGGTAGGTGTCGACGCGCAGGTCCTTGTCGTCGATCTCGACGGCAGCATCCTCGGGAACTTCCGGCATGACCTCGACCAGGGCGAAGCTGGTGTGGCGGCGCTTCTGCGAGTCGTACGGGCTGATCCGCACCAGCCGATGCACTCCCCGCTCGCTCCGCAGCCTTCCGTACGCCCATCGGCCATCGATGCTGAAGCTGACCGACTTGAGCCCCGCCTCCTCGCCCTCGGTCGCCTCCAGGATCTCGGTTCGGAATCCATTGCGTTCGGCCCAGCGCAGGTACATGCGCAGGAGCATCTCGGCCCAGTCCTGGCTCTCGGTGCCGCCAGCGCCCGCGTGAAGCGAGATGATGGCGCCCCGCTCGTCGAATGGCTCCGACAGCAGCAGCTGTTGGTCCATGCGTCCCCAATCGGCCTGGAGCTCGGTGAGCTCGCGCTCGAGGTCGGCGGTCAGCGCCTCGTCCTCGTCGGGGTCCGCCGCCGCCATCTCGGCCATTTCGGCCAGTCCGGTGGCGCGTTCGCGCAGCGATTGCCAGGCGTCCAGCTCGGCGCGCAGCTCCTCGGCTCGGCGCATGATCGCCTGGGCCGCGGTCGGATCATCCCACAGCTTCGGATCGGCCGATCGCTCGGTCAGCTCGGCGAGCTCGGCCTCGTTGGCGGGAAGGTCAAAGCCGCACCGACGTGTCGTCGATGAGCCGCGCCAGCCGGCGCGCCTCGTCCCTAATTGCGTCCAAGCGATGCCACCATGGGAAGCTCCAGCTCCGCGAGCCGTCCCTGCTTGGTGCGCACCTTGGCCGGGTTCACGCACGGGCAGTAGTCCTGCCGCGGGCAGACGCCGCAGTTGCCGTCGCACCCCAGGGTCGCCGCGTAGCTGCAGCGCATGCAGTCACGCTCACACATGATGAGGTCTTCGTAGGGGAGGTCGGGGTCTCGGAAGCGGGTGACCGGTGGAAGATGGGCCGCCGTGCTGACGGGGAGCGGTACGGATGCCCTGGGCGGCGCGGTCAATTGCTTCAACGATTCCCTCCACCTAGCGGAGATCACGGGCCTCTCGGTGCCACGCGATCGTTGTTTCAGTCATGGTAGCCATTCGGCCAGATATCGCAACCCCGCACCATGGTCCGGCTCGTGCATGATGCCAACGTCATGCCTGATCCCTTCCTCTTCATCCTCGGCCTCATCGCCGTGGCGTGCGTCATCCTGTTCCCGCTCCGCCTCTGGCGGAAGAAGCACCGCCGATACGGCAACGAATCTGAAGGTGACGACGTTCCACTCGCACCGCCCCCGCGCCGTAACGACGGCTAGCGAGGGCTAGGCCCCACGGACCGGACTGCGTTGGGCATATTGCCCGCATAGACCGCAGTTGCTCCGACGGCTACGCCGTTTGGTCATACGCCGTCGTGGGCGTCATTAGCCGGCCCATTGCGAGGCTGTCTTCGTGTTACACGCTCACCGTAGGGGCCGCTACGTCAGAACTCCCACCTATTGCCCGTATAGGCAGCAATAGTCCAGATGGGAAAAATCGGGCGTCGAAACTCCGGCCCGACGGTCAGGCGCCGTGGCACTTCTTGAACTTCTTGCCTGAGCCGCAGTAGCAGGGGTCGTTGCGGCCGATCTTCGGCCCCGTTCGAGCGGGCGCTGCGGCACCGGCCACGGCGGTTGCGGTCGAAGCTCCGGCGGCGGACGAGGACTCGCCCATCGCCGCTCGCCCCTCGACCACGTTGCGCGCAACGGGATGCGCATGGGTGTGCTGCTGCTGCACGCTGACGCGGAAGATGGTGTGGGTCACGTCGTGGCGGATCGTCGTCTTGAGCTCGTCGAACATCCGGTATGCCTCGATCTTGAACTCGTTCAAGGGGTCGCGCTGCGAGTACGCCCGCAGGCCGATGCCGCGGCGCATGTCGTCGATGGCGGTCAGGTGCTCGACCCATAGCGAGTCGATGACCCGCAGCAGAACCAGGCGTTCCAGCACGCCGATCCCAACCTCGCCCACATCGGTCCGCTTACGCTCGTAGTGTTCCCGGACGAGCTCGACCAGGCTCTCGGTGATGGTGCCGGCCGCGCGGGCGTCGTCGAGGAAGCGAAGGTCCGCATCGGTCAATGAAGGGACCATGGTGGTCAGCTGGGCACGGAGTCCGTCGAGGTTCCATTCGGTGTGGTGCTCGGCCGCGGTGTGATCGGCCACGAGTGTGCCGACCTCGTCGGCCAGCATGGCTTCGACGATCGGCCCGAGGTTGGATGAGCGCAGGATGCCGTCGCGTTCGCGGTAGATCGTCTCGCGCTGACGGTTGATCACGTCGTCGTACTGGACCACGTGCTTGCGGGTGTCGAAGTTGTAACCCTCGACCCGGCTCTGCGCATTCTCGATGGTCTTGCTCACCATCTTTGACTCGAGCGCCGTGTCCTCGGTGAAGCCCAGCGTGCGCATGATGGACTGCACTCGGTCCGATGCGAACCGTCGCATGAGGTCGTCCTCGAGCGAGAGGTAGAAACGCGAGCTGCCCGGATCGCCCTGGCGGCCGGCGCGTCCGCGCAGCTGGTTGTCGATGCGGCGCGCGTCATGGCGTTCGGTGCCGAGGATGTGGAGCCCACCAGCCGCCAGCACCTTCTCCTTGTCGGCGGCGCAGATGCGTTCGGCTTCTGCCATGGCCTCGGCAACCTGCTCGGGCGTCGCATCGATGACGCTGGTTCCCTTCTTGTGGAGCATCTCGGCGGCCATGACCTCGGGGTTGCCGCCGAGCAGGATGTCGGTGCCGCGGCCGGCCATGTTCGTTGCGATCGTGACGGCACCGGACTGGCCGGCCTGGGCCACGACCTCGGCCTCGCGCTCGTGCAGCTTCGCGTTCAGCACGTGATGCTTGATGCCACGCCGCTTGAGCATTTCTCCAAGCATCTCGGAGACCTCGACGCTGATCGTGCCGACGAGCACCGGACGTCCCTTCTCGTGCTCCTCGACGATCTCCTCGATGACCGCGTTCCACTTGCCGTTCTGATTGGCATACACGAGATCCGCGTAGTCGCCTCGGATCATGTCGCGGTGGGTCGGGATGACGACCACCTCGAGGTTGTAGATCTTCGCGAACTCCTCCGCCTCGGTCTCGGCCGTGCCGGTCATGCCGGCCAGCTTGTCGTACATCCGGAAGTAGTTCTGGAACGTGACCGTGGCCAGCGTGCGCTGCTCGTTGCGGACGGCCACGCCCTCCTTGGCCTCGACGGCCTGGTGCAGCCCCTCGGACCAGCGCCGACCAGGCATCAGGCGTCCGGTGAACTCGTCGACGATGATCACCTCGCCGTCCTTGACGACGTAGTCACGGTCCTTCTGGTACAGCACCTGGCCCTTGAGGGCCTGCTCGAGGTGGCGGGCGAGGCTGAAG
>JACDHU010000204.1 GCA_013820865.1 Chloroflexota bacterium | reverse complement strand
GTCGGCACCGACGACGATCAGGTAGCGGTTGCGCCGGGCGAGCTGCGTCGTACATGGAGCGAAGCGGGACGCCGCTACTTCCATTATGTCAGCGACGTTCCGATCAACGGGACGGAGGTCTTCTTCTCCGCCGATTACGCGGTGCACCGCGAGCGGTGGAACGGCGTCGAGATCCAGGTCTACGTTCACCCGGGACACGCGAAGCATGTGGAGCGCCTGCTCCGCAGTGTACGAGCGTCTCTCGACTACTTCTCGGAACAGTTCGGTCCCTATCCGTACCCATTCCTGCAGATCATCGAGCAGCCCGGCAACTTCCGCGGCATGGGCGTCGACGGAAGCGGCGTCATCACCGGAGGCGAGGGCATCTTCATGCTGGACCCACAGGGTGAGGGCTTCGACGCGATCTTCGAGATCGTGGCGCACGAGATGGGGCACCAGTGGTGGGGCATGCAGCTCAAGCCGGCATTCGCCGAGGGAGGCGGCGTCATGGGGGAAAGCCTCGCCTGGTACTCCGCGATGCAGCTCGTGAAGCACGTTAAGGGCAGGGAGCAGCTCCGTCAGTTCATGAGGTGGATGCGGGAGCCCAACCCGTGGCCGCCCATTCGCACGGGGCTGCCGCTGCTCCGCGCCATGGACCCGTGGGCGAACTACCGGAAGGGGCCATACGCGTTTCACGCGCTCAGCCAATACATCGGCGAGGAGCGCGTGAACCGGGCGCTGCGTACGCTCGTGGAGAAGAAGGCATCGTCGCTCGCGACCACGCTCGACATGTACCGGGAGCTGCAGGCGGTCACGCCGGATTCGCTCAGGCCGCTGCTGCGCGATCTCTTCGAGGTGAACGCAACCTGGACGTTCGACACCCGGGCGGCCACAGCGGCGCAGACGCCATCGGGCGAGTGGGAGGTCACGCTCGAGGTAGAGGCGCGGAAGGTCGTCGCCGACAGTGCGGGTGTCGAAAGGGAGGTGCCGATCGAGGAGCCCATCGAGATCGGCATCTTCGGCCGTGCCGCGCCGGGCCAGATCCTCGGCAGGCCGCTGCACGTGCAGAAGCACCGCATCCGCTCCGGCACCCAGACGATCACGATCGTCGTGCCGGAGAGACCCGCCCGTGGCGGCATCGACCCGTACAACCTGCTCGACTGGGAGGAGGGCGACAACATCGAGGCCATCGAGGTGGAGGAAAGCGCACCCGCGCCGGCAAAGGCGAAAAGCTGATCCAAACGAACAGGAAGAGCACCCGATGATGAACAGACTCATTGCCCGCATCCGTTCGCTCCGTTCTTCCCGGCTGGACTTCGTGGTCGGGTTCCGCATGCTGGCGCGGTATCCGGGGCTTACCCTGGTCGGCACGGTGGCGATTGCGGTCGCGATCGCGCTGGGCACGATCTACTTCGAGGCGGTCAACAAGTGGCAGAACCCGCGGTTACCGATCGCGGGGGGCGACCGCGTGATCACGATTCGCAACTGGGACGCGAACGCGGCGGCGCCTGAAGGGCGATCGCTGTACGACTTCGCGATCTGGCGCGAGCAGGTCGAGACGGTAGACCACCTGGGCGTGGCCATCGCTTTCGTGCGTAACCTCGCCACCGAGGACGGACGGGTGGAGCCGGTGCGGGGAGCGGAGATCACGGCCAGCGCGTTCAGGCTGATGGGGACGGCACCGCTGCTGGGTCGTACGCTGATGGAGCAGGATGAGCAACCGGCGGAGCCGCCGGTGGTCGTCATCAGTCACGCGCTGTGGAAGACACGCTTCGCGAGCGATCCGGGTGTGGTGGGTCGGACGGTGAAGCTGGGCACCGCGGCCGCGACGATCGTCGGAGTGATGCCAGAAGGCTTCGGCTTCCCCGTGAGCCAGCGCATCTGGACGCCGCTGCGCGTGGATGGATCCGCGCTCGCGCCGCGCACGGGCCCGGCCGTGTCGATCTTCGGCCGCCTGGCACCCGGCGCGTCGATGGACGATGCGCGGGCCGAGCTGGGCGTGATCGGGGCACGCATGGCGGCCAGCCATCCGGAGACGCACGAGCATCTGAGACCGCGAGTCACGACGTACGCCAAGCCGCTCACCGACGGCGGCCCGGCGCTCATGATCAGGAACATACTGTACGTCGTGAACGGCATTTTCCTGATGCTGCTGGCGATCGTCTGCGCGAACGTCGCCACGCTCGTGTTCGCCCGGACTGCCACGCGTGGCTGGGAGATCACGGTTCGAACCGCGCTCGGTGCCAGCCGTGGCCGCATCATTAGCCAGCTGTTCATCGAGGCGCTCGTGCTCGCCGGGATCGGCGCGATCCTCGGGCTGCTCGTCGCGAAAGTCTCGCTGCGCTGGGGGTTGAGCCTGTTTGCCGGCAGTGAGGCGCTGCCGTTCTGGATCGACGACAGTCTGTCCTGGAGAACCGTGCTGTACACCGGGGTGCTCACGCTGGTCGGCGCGGCGATCGTCGGTATTCTGCCGGCGCTGCGTGTCACCAGGGTGAACATCCAGGATGCGCTGCGCAGCGAGAGTGCTGGCCGCTCCGGCCTCCGCTTCGGTGGTTTCTGGACCACGGTGATCGTCGTGCAGGTCGCGATCACCGTCGCACTCCTCCCGCTCGCCGCCGGTGGCGTATTCGAGTCCAACCGGTTCAACCAGAGAGCGGAAGGCATCGGCGCAGAGCATTACCTGACCGCGAGCGTGGGCATCGACCGCGAAGATCACGGGTCGGATTCGGCCGCGTTCGCTGCGCGGGCGCGCCTCAGCTTCGATGAGCTGGAACGACGGCTCGGCGCGGAGCCCGGTGTCGAGCACGTCGCATTTGCCGACCGGCTTCCGGTGGAGGACCAGTTCAAGTATCAGATCGAGGTCGATACGATGACCGGCGCTCCCGCGACCGGCCTGCGCAGGAGCACGCTGGTACATGTTTCCAGCGGCTTCTTTGACGCCTTCGGCACTTCGGTGGTCGCCGGTCGCGATTTCGTGCCGCTCGACTTCGAGACCGGCCGCGTAATGATCGTGAACGAATCGTTTGCGCGCCACGTGTTCGGCGCGCGCAACCCGATCGGTCAGCGCATCCGCATCGTGGGCGGTGAGGACAGCAGCGTTGCCGGCGAGGAGTGGTACGAGGTCGTCGGCATGGTCAGGGACTTCGGCTGGCAGCTGCCGCTGCCGCACGAGCAATCGGCGATGTATCGCCCGACCCTGCCCACACCGGGCGCGCGCGTCAGCCTCGCCGTACGCGTGCGCGATCCGGAAGCGTTCGCCAAGCGCTTGCGCACGATTGCCGCCAACGTCGATCCGACGATCCGGCTGACCGATGTTCAGCCGCTCGCCCAGGTCGGGGGCGGAGAGGCACAGATAAACTGGGCGCTGACCTCGGTTGCCTGGCTGATCTCCTTCATCGTGTTGCTGCTTTCGGCGACCGGGATCCACGCGCTGATGTCGTTCACCGTCGCCAGGCGGACGCGCGAGATCGGCATTCGCGCTGCGCTCGGTGCGCGCCCGGGACGCATTGTGACCGGCATCTTCTCGCGCGCGTTCCTGCAGATCGGTGCTGGCGTACTCGCCGGTAGTGGGCTGGCTGCACTAATGGGCCTCGGATCAACGCGCCAGGTACTGCTCCTCCTTGCCGCGGACGGCATAATGCTGGTGGTCGGACTCATGGCGTGCGCGGTGCCATTGAGGCGCGCGCTCAGGATCGAGCCGACCGAGGCGTTGAGGGCGGAAGGCTGACGTGACAATGCGCGCGCAAGGTCGTCATCGACAGTGCGGGCGTCGAGGCTGACGTGCCGGTGAATGAATGGGTGGAGATCGGGGTCTTCGCCGCCGCCGAGCCGGGCGAGATCCTGGGCAGGCCGCTCTACCTGCAGAAGC
>JACDHU010000022.1 GCA_013820865.1 Chloroflexota bacterium | reverse complement strand
TGATGAATGTCATTGAAAAGATCGTCTTGACTGATGTATGCCCGTGAGCCCAGCATGGACGCCATGTTTACGACAGCAGCGACCCGCGTTCAGGCGCCGCAACCGACGCCGAATACCATGGACAACCCGTGGCTCCACTGGCGCCCGGAAGTGCCGGAGCAGCCCGATGCGCTCAGCGTCGCGGAGATGGCGGAGTGCCTGTGCCCCGACCTGTGCAATCGCGATCACGCCAACGAGTAGGTCCGCCGACCGATGGTTCTCACCCGCGAGCCGAACGCTCCGATGACGGCTGACCCGCTCCAGGCAGAGATCGAGGCGACGCAACGCTGGATGGAGCGTGAGCGCTTCACCGGCCTGACGCGGCTGTACTCCGCCAGTCAGGTCGTCGAGCAGCGCGGCGCGATCCCGACCGACTACCCCATCGCGCGCAACGCGGCTGACCAGCTGCACGGCCGGCTGCGCGAGCTGTTCGACCAGCGCGGCTCGATCACCACCTTCGGTCCCTACTCGCCCGGACAGGCCGTCGCCATGAAGCGCGCCGGGATCGAGGCCATCTACCTCGGTGGCTGGGCGACCTCGGCCAAGGGATCGGCGACCGAGGATCCAGGTCCGGACCTCGCCAGCTATCCCCTCTCGCAGGTGCCCGATGAAGCCGCCGGAATTGTCCGCGGGCTCCTGACTGCCGACCGCAACCAGCGATTCGCGCGGTCGCGCATGAACGAAGCTGAGCGAGCGTCGACGCCTGAGATCGACTTCGCGCCACTGATCATCGCCGATGCCGATACCGGGCATGGCGGCGACGCCCACGTCCGCAACCTCATCCGCCGCTTCGTCGAGGCCGGCGTGCCCGGCTACCACATCGAGGACCAGAAGCCCGGGGCCAAGAAGTGCGGCCACCAGGGCGGCAAGGTCCTGGTCCCGAGCGACGAGCAGATCCAGCGCCTCAACGCCGCTCGTTTCCAGCTCGACATCATGGGCGTCGCTGGCCTCATCGTGGCACGGACCGATGCGGAGGCCGCCAACCTGCTCGACGGCTGCGGCGACGAACGAGATCAGCCCTTCGTCCTCGGCGTGACCGATCCGGACGTCCCGTCCTACAAGACCGGCTTCCTCGCGGTCATGCGGCGCCTCAACGCTGCGGGCATCGCCGAGCTGAACGGTCATCTCCTGTACGCCGTGCCCGCGGATGAAGGGGCCGCCGCCGATGCGTGGCTTGAGCAGACCGGGCTTGCGGTGAAGATCGATGAAACCGCGGCGACCACCAAATCCTCACCCGAGGAAGCGCTCGACACCGCGGCCGATGCCTTCCTCACGACCTGGGAGGCGCGTGCCGGCCTGAAGACGCTGGGCGAGGCCGTCGCCGACGTCATGTCCTTCCGCGCCGAGGAGGGAGCCGACCTCGAGATGACCGTGGACAAGTGGCGCGAGTACGCCGCGACGGCACCGTGGTCGAGCGCCCGTGCCGCGGCGAAACGGATGGGGCTCCGCGTGCAGTGGGATCCCGAGCGGGCGAAGGCACCGGAGGGCTACTACCAGGTCCGCGGCGGCGTTCCCTATGCCATTGCCAAGTCACTGGCCGCCGCACCGTATGCGGACCTGCTGTGGATGGAGACGAAGACCGCGGACCTCGCAGAGGCGCGCGAGTTCGCCACCGCCATCCACGCCGTGCACCCCGACAAGATGCTGGCCTACAACCTTTCGCCCTCGTTCAACTGGGACACGACCGGCATGACCGATGACGAGATGCGGGACTTCCCCGCTGAGCTCGGCCGCATCGGCTTCGTGTTCAACTTCATCACCTACGGCGGGCACCAGATCGATGGGCTCGCCGCAGAGGAGTTCACCACGGCCCTGCGCGACGACGGGATGCTGGCTCTCGCCCGCCTCCAGCGCAAGCTTCGGCTGGTCGAGTCGCCATACCGCACGCCGCAGACCCTGGTCGGCGGCCCGCGTGCCGATGCCGCCCTGCTCGCCGGATCGGGCCTGACCGCCACGACCAAGGCCATGGGAGCCGGCTCGACCCAGGTCCAGCACCTGGTGCAGACCGAGGTCCCGCCCAAGATCCTGGCCGGCTGGCTGGCTGAATGGGCCGAGCATCACGGGCTGACGACCGAGCTGGGCGTCACCCTCCGCCCGCACACGGCCGGATCCGAGGTGCTGGAACTCAGCGTCATCGATGCCGATGGCGAGCGCCTGGCCAACATCGTCTTCTCCACGCTCGCTGATCGGCGCGGGCGGACGATCCTGTCGGTGCGCGACCAGAACACGTTCGTTGAGTCGATGCGACGCAAGCGCCTCATGACGCTGCTCCACCTCTTCCTGATTCATCGGTACGCGGCGTCATCGGTCCACTATCTGACTCCGACCGATGACAACCGCCATCAATGCGAGCGCATGGCAGAGATCGGCATCTTCGACGCGGTGAACGACGAGGTTGGCGAGATCATCGTGGCCGATGTCGCCGCCGGCACGATCCGCAATCTCGTCAAGCCCGAGAGCGCCGAGCGGCAAGGTCTGATCGCCGGGGAGTGACCCGCCGATGAAACGCTCTTCAGGCCAAGAAGCGACGGTACATCGGTGCCGGGCGAAGGTTCGGCACGCCCTGGCGCTTCCAACCAGGATCGACGACCGATGGCGGGCGCGTTACTTGCTGAAAGGACGGCCATGCGCTCACCCATCGGTCCCGTTCTCATCCTGCTCGGCCTGGCGACCACCGTCGTGCTCGTGCTGGTCCTGTTTCAGACCATCGGCATGCGAGGCGACCTCGAGCGTGCACGCGAGGAGGTTGCCACGCTTCGCACGCAGGTCGAGACGCAGGAGGCGTCCGTCACGGCTGACGAGCTGACCCGCGATCTCGACGAACTCGAGTCGAACCTGCGCGACTGGCTGATCGCCACCGGCGCGGATGGCGGATTCGAAGGCGACCCCGGTTCGCCGGCCGGCGGTGCCGATGGGGACGGTGGTGGCTCGGCGAGCGAGCTGCTCGATCGAATGAACGAGGTGCTGGCCAGGATCACCGCACTCGACGATCGCGTCGACGAGATCTGCGAGGGTGTCCCGGTCTGCTGACGCGTGCCCATCGTCCAGCACCATGAAACGGCTCACGCACGAGCCCGCTCCGTCCCCTCGCGCACGGCCACGAGCAGCAGCGCGGCCGCCACGTAGGAGGCGGCCATCACGCCAAATGCCACCGGGTAGCCGAAGCCGTTGACCACCTGACCGATGATGAACGCCCAGAAGGCGCCGATGCCGAAGGCAAAGGTGAAGTACACCGCGAAGGCCACGTCACGCATCGGTCCGAGAGCCCGGTCGGCCAGGTAGGCCTGGAGCACCGGCGACTCGCTGAACACGGCAGTCCCGAACGGCAGGAGCAGCGGGACGAGCAGGAACAGGTTCGCGCCCGCGGCCATGAAGGCGAGGATGCCCACCGCCGACATCAGGTAGTAGCTCACCAGCACGGGTCGCCGGCCGAATCGGTCCGACAGGATGCCGGCCAGGATCGGCCCAATGACGGCGCCCACCAGCAGCAGGGCGTACAGCAGGTTGACCGTGGCGTCATCGAAGCCGAGCGGACCGGACAGGTACAGCACCATGAACGGCGCCACGATGTCGAGACCGCGACCACCCGCCGCCACGAGGGAGGCACCCAGGATGAGGCGCAGGTCGCGGCGGCTGACCACCTCGCGCAGGTGAGAGCGGACGGAACCCGAGGCCCGCGCCGCGCGACGATAGGCCGCGTGGTCCTCGCGCACGAAGACCGCGATCAACACGCCGATGACGAGCGCCGGAATGCCGAAGAGCGCGAGGGTCGCCTGCCAGCCGATGGCCAGCAGCAGGGCGCCGCCCACGAACGGGACCAGCACGGTGCCAACGTTGCCACCGCTGATATGGGCGCTGATGGCGAAACCGCGGCGCTCGGCCGGATAGATGTCGGAGAGCAGCGCGTTGCCGACCGGGTGCTGCGGGCTCGAGCCGACGCGGGCCAGGCTGATAGAGGCCAGGAGGTGCCCGACCGACTGCGACAGGCCGCCGATGAGCAGGCCGGTGCCGAAGATGATCTGGCCGCCGGCCAACAGGGCGGGGCGGGCGATGATGCGCGTCAGGAACCCGTACGCCAGCTGCATCGTGCCACCGACCGCGGTGGTGATGGCGATGAACGTACCGATGTCCCCGGCATTCAGGCCGTACTCGACGATCACGATGGCGTACACCAGCGGCATCAGGGCAGACTGCGCATGGATCGCCGCGTGCGCCACGGACAGGAGAGCCAGGGTGAGCCCCGGATGGGTCTGACTGCTACGATCCATGCGCGATGCCCACGTCAGCCGCTCCCCGTCGCCGCGCGTCCCCGAAGGCAGCGGCCGAGGCCCCCAGCCTGGAGGCCAGCCTGATCGCCACGGTGGCGCCGGTCATGCGGCACCTGATCGCGCACGCGCGTCGACGGCGAACGTGGAGCGAACTCACCTACCAGCAGTACAACGTGCTGCGCTCGATCGACACGCTCGGACCCCAGGGCCAGGCCGACGTGGCCCGCATCCTGATGGTGACCGCGCCGGTAGTGACGCGCCTCGCCGCGACCCTCGCCGATGCCGGCCTGGTCGAGCGCCGGCCGGATCCCACCGACCGACGCGCCGTGCTGCTGGCCCTGACGCCGATCGGCCGTCGTCGCGCGCGCGCCATGCGGCGCGATCTGCTCGAGGCCGCGCATGATCTGCTCGAGCCGATCCCCGAGGAGCGACGCGCCGCGGTACGCACGGCACTGGAAGAGCTCCAGGTCCTGCTCCCGCAGCATTCAGCGCGCCGCTGAGGCTGGACGCGCTTCGGTCGACCGCCGTTCCGGCGGACGTCGCGACGAGCTGTCGATGGTCGTGACTCCCAGCGAGCCTCGGCGGGCGGCAGCGCGCAGGCCCCACGCCACGATTCCCAGCGTCACCAACGACAGGACCGCGCCCACGACGAACGCGAACGGCGTGCCGAATGCCTCCGCCACGACCCCAGCAAACAGGCCTCCGAGCGGAGCCGATCCGGCGAAGACGGTGACGTAGAGCGCCATGACCCGGCCGCGCAGCGCATCGGCCACATTGGCCTGCACGGTGGCATTGATGGTGTTGATCATGAGCATGCTGAAGTAGCCAGCACCCAGGATGAGGGGCGCCACGAGCCACACCTCGCGCGTGACGGAGATGCCGAGGAGGAGGGCAGAGAAGACGACGCCGCCGATGAGCATGAGCGGAATCGCACGCCGCTGCCGCATGAACGCCAGGGTCAATGAGCCACCCAGGGAACCGATCCCCAGCGCCGCGAACATTGCACCGTAGCCATCCGCGCCGAGATCGAGGATCCCGGTTGCGAACAGTGGCAACAGGATCTGGAAGTTGAACCCGAACGCCGCGATTCCGCCCAGGAGGACCAGTGGCCACAGCACCAGCGGGGTGCGAGCAGCGTAGGCGACCCCCTCGCGCAGGCTGTCGAGGACCGGCGGATGGCGCTCCGGCTGCTCGTGGCGTCGGATCTTGCTCGGATCCATCCGCAGCAGGGCGGTGAGGGTGCCCGAATAGGTCAGCGTGTTGATCGCCATGTTGACGGCAACGCCCGCGGTCGCGGAGCCGGTGACCGTGGTCCCGACCGCGATGACCACCCCGGCCAGCGCGGGGCCCACCACGCGGGCGGAATTGAAGGCCATCGAGTTGAGGGCGATGGCATTCGGCAGCATGTGACGCGGGACGAGGTCGGCGGCCATGGACTGCCGGATCGGCATGTCGACAGCGTTGATCAGGCCCAGGATGAAGGCCATCACCATCACCATCGGGATCTGCACCACGCCGGTGGCAGTGAGGACGAAGAGGATGAATGCCTGGCCGGAGGCGGCGATCTGAGTCGCTATGAGCGCCTTGCGCTTGTCGACCCGATCGCCGAGAACGCCGCCGAACGGCGCGAGCACCATGGCCGGACCGAATTGAAGGACGGCAACCAGCCCGAGCTGGACCCCGGAACCGCCGAGGATCAGCACCAGCCACGGAAGGCTGACCTGCTGCATCCACGTGCCGATGTTGCTGACGACCTGGCCCGACCAGTAGAGCCGATAGTTCCGAATCCCGAGCGCCGCGAATCCACGCTTCAGGCCGCCCAGCGCGGCGCCGAGCGGCAGCGATCGCGGTTGGTCCGGGCGGGACCCGGGAATGTGTTCGGCCACTGGTCAGGTACCTGGGAGGTTGCCCATGCTAACAACCGGGCGAGGTTGCGTCATGCAGCCTCTCGGAGAGCCTCGCGCGGGCGAGGAACTGGTTGGAGGACCGGCGACGCGGACAGGCGCGGCATCTTCACCGAACGCAGGCGCCATGCCACGAGGGCGAGCACACCGCTCGCCAGCACCGCGCCGATGCTGAACGCCATCGGTGCCCCGAAGGCCTGGGCCAGGGCACCGGCCAAGAGGCCGCCAATCGGTGCCGATCCGGCGAAGACCATGACGTACAGCGACATGACCCGACCGCGCAGCGCATCGGGCACGCTGTTCTGGATGGTGACGTTGATCGTGTTCACCATGAGCATGGACGACAGGCCGATGCCCGCCACCAGCGGGAAGGCAAGCAGAGGACTGCGCACGAAGCCGAGCACGAAGGCAAGGGCCAGGAAGGCGGTGCCGCCACCGATGATGAGCCGCAGCATCGGCCGCTGGCTGGTCGCAAAGGCCAGCGTCAACGACCCGATCAGCGATCCGGCGCCCATGGTCGCGAACAGCGCGCCGTAGCCCCCGGAGTCCATGCGGAGCGCATCCAGGGTGAAGAGCGGCAGGAGCGTCTGGAAGTTCATGGCAAACGCCGCCACCCCGCCCAACAGGACGAGCGGCCACAGCACCGTCGGCGTGGCACGCGCGTAGCGCAGGCCTTCGCCGAGGCTGGAGCGGATTGACGGAAACTGGTCGGGGCGCGGCAAACGGAACAACTGGCGACCATCGATGAGCCACAGGCCGGCGATGACGGACAGGTAGCTCACAGCGTTGACGCCGAAGTTGATGGCGACTCCGAACACGGCGATCGTGACGCCGGCCACGGCCGGTCCGATGACACGTGACAGGTTGAACGAGGTGGAGCTCAGCGCAATCGCGTTGGTGCGGTCTTCGGGCGGCACGAGCTCGGCGACGAATGCCTGGCGCACCGGCATCTCGACCGCATTGGCGAAGCCCGCCACGAGGGCGAGCAGATACACATGCCAGATCTCGACCACGCCCGTCAGCGCCAGGACGAAAAGCGTCGAGGCCTGGAGCATCGACACGAGGTTCACGGCAATGAGCGTGCGGCGCTTGTCGACCCGATCCGCCAGGACGCCGCCCAGCGGCGCCAGGAACAGGGACGGGCCGAACATGAAGGCCATGACCATGCCCAGCTGAAGCGGCGAACCGCCAAGTTGAAGCACGAGCCACGGGAGCGCCACTGACTGCATCCAGGCGCCGACCAGGCTCCCGATCTGACCGAACCAGTAGCGCCGATAGTTCGCATGGCGCATGGCCACAAACCCCCGGGCGAACCCGGCACCACGGGCGGGCGGCAATGACGCCGCCCCGTCAGGGCGGCGCTGGAAGCGCGTGAGGATCGGGAGCGCGCGGCCGAGCCGACGCGGTAGTTCAGGGATCGTCATTCATTAGCAATGCTAACAAATAATCCGGTCAGCCGCAAGGGCGCCGAAGGTTCGTGGACCGGCCGGGACACATTTGGGGTTGTGGCTCCACCTTCGGATGGGTCATGATGTACCCACGAACACACCACGCATGCAGGCTCGAGCGATCCCAGTCCGGGGGGCTACACGCCCTCGTCCGCGACGGTCTTCGCGCACGCCCTTCGCCGCACTGATCCTGTCGCTCCTCGTATTTCTCTCCCCAACCCTCACGATGGCTCCCATCAATGCCGGTGAGCCGATGGTGGGCGGTCCACGCTCGACCGACGTCACCGGTGGCCCGCTCGGGCCGCGCCGGCCGCGCCTGCTGGATATCGACTCGACGGCGACTGCCAACCCTGTTGCTGTTCCGCGTGTTCCGCGCCCGGAGGTCAAAGCGCCCGAGCTCCTCGACCCATATCCATACGAGCGCGCGCTCGAAACCGCGCGCGCCGCGGCGGGCGCGTATGGCGTAACCTTCGCCGCCGTCCGCGATGGCGAGCTGCTGTGGGCCGGCAGCAGCGGGCGCGCTCGTGACGGGCGCACGGAGCTGACGCCGGAGTCGCCGCTCGTCATCGGCAGCGTGACAAAGACATTCGTGGCCGCCACCATCCTCCACCTGGTCGAGGAGGGGCGGATTGAACTCGATGACCCCGTGCGCGATCACCTGCCCATGCTCGGGAGGATCAGCCGCGAGATCACCATCGGGCAGCTGCTGGACCACACCAGCGGCCTTGCCGACCTGTTCAATGACACGACGCGCCGGGGACTCGAGGAAGCTCCCGGACGAGCCTGGATCGCTGCCGACGTATTCGCCTCGCTCCATGCCCCGTGGTATGCGCCTGGCCAAGGCTGGGCGTATGCAAACACGAACTACTTCATCCTCGGGCTGCTCATCGAGCGCCTGACCGGCGCAACCCTCGCCGATGAGCTCGAACGCCGCTTCCTGGGTCCGCTTGAACTGGACGCGACTCAGGTACTCACCGGCCTCGAAGCCGATGCACCGCTGGAGCCCGCCTGGACGTCCATCTTCTGGGCATCGGGGGCCATGCGCGCCTCGGCCCCCGACCTCGCGCGCTGGGGCGACAGCCTGTATGACGGCGGTCTCCTGTCGCCGACGTCGCGCGAGGCGATGCTGGATCTCAACGACAATGACTACGGCTTCGGCGTCCAGAAGATCCAGCTCAGCGGACCCGATGGCCATGGGCACACCGGCCTGCTGAACACCTACACAACGCTCCTGGTCCATCTCCCGGACGCCAACGTGACCATCTCGCTGCTGGTGAACCGCAGCGACGTCGACCTCAATGGCATGCTGAACGTGAAGCCTCCCGATGGCGGCCCCTCGCTCCTGGAGCTCGCCACCGGCCGCTGACGACGTCAGCCGAACAGGATGTCGCGGATGACCGGCATGGGCGGCGTTCCATGGCTGACCACCGACTCGAGGAACGGGCGCCATTCGAAGGCCTCGCCGGCGCGGCGTCGGGCCTCGTGCTCGAGCTCGGTCATCTCGACCCCGCCCAGGAAGTACGAGCACAGCTGCGTACTCGACAGGCGCGCGCGATTCCACTTCTCCGATGCCTCGGAGCGCTCCTGGAAGCCCCCGTCGACCATCATCGTCATGGCCTCGTCCTCGGTCATGCCGCCGGCATGGATGCGGATGTCCATCAGCGTATTGGTGGCCGCGCGCAGGTAGTACTTCCAATGCGCCAGCATCAGCGCCGGGTCGTCGGCGCCGTAGCCGACGTCCATCATGACCTGGGTCACGTACACGGCCCAACCCTCGGCGAATACGCCCGAGCCGAAGACGGATCGCGGCAGCGAGTCGCATCGGTTCGACCAGGCCAGCTGGAGATAGTGGCCGGGCGTCGCTTCATGGATGGTGAGGATGCGCAGGCTGCGGGCGTTGTCCTCGCGCAGTTTTGATTCGACCTGCTCATCGGTCCAGCCGTCGGGTGCCGGGGTGATGGCGAAGAAACTGTCGAGTCCCTTGTCCAGTGGACCGGGCGGAATGAGCATCGCGCCACCGAATGCCCGCAGGAAGGGCGGTGTCCAGATGATCTGGAGCGGCTCATCGGGGAGGCCGATGAGGTCGCGTTCGCGGACGAATTCGAGGATGCGCTCGTGTTCGGCGCGGCAGAAGTCGAGCAGCTCATCCGCCTTGGGATGGTCGACCGCTATGGCGTCGAGGACCCTTCGCGTCAGCGTGTCACCGTCTTCGGGCATCGGCTCGTCGCCGATCCAGGCAGGCCACAGCTCGCGGGCAATGCGCAGCATCTCGGCGCGAATCTCGTCATAGGCGGTGGCCGCCCGCGCCTCGAGCTCGGATGGCGTGATGGTCGCCTTGAGGGAGTGGTGGAACTTGCGCTCGTACAGGTCGCGGCCGAGGCGGAAGTCCCCGTCGGCCGTGGGCAGCAGGTCGTCGCGAAGCCAGGCGGTGAACGCGTCGACCGCCGCAATGGCCGGCTCGGCCGCGGTGGTCACGCGGGCTCGCAGGGCGTCATTGGTGTCGGAAGACATCGCGACGGCGGTGCGGCACAGATCGGCGACGCCGGGAACCGTCGTGATCGCCTTCTCGACGTGGAATGCACTCACCGCACGCCCGCGACCGGAGGTCAGGTTGTCGCGCGCCGCATCCAGGGCGGCCGGAATGCCCTCGATTCGGCCGGCGGCGCTCGTCAGCCGCTCGTCCAGCGGCGCAAACTCACGACTGAGGAGGCTGAACAGCCCGCCGCCCAGCAGGTAGCCGTAGCCGATGGGGCTCCACGACAGCTCGTCGAGATCCTCGTCGTCGAACTGCAGCTCGTCGATCGTGGCCAGCAGGACCCGTCGGTCGATCTCGGATGCGCGGTCCAGGTCCTCGAGGGCATCCAGCGAAGCGCGGGCATCGGCCATCCAGGCCAGGCGCTCCTCGCGGCCGGCATCGGTCAAATCCGGCCAGCGGTGGTCATGCTCGTGGTTGCCCGCTTCGGTGGCGTGCACGGGGAAGTGGCGGAAGAAGTCAGCGAAGAAGGCGTCCTGCGCCTCGGCAAAGCTCATGACGCGCATGGTGCCACGGCCGGCCGAAGACCGCGCTCAGGGGCAGAGCGCGGGTTCGGCACAGAACACGGTCATGCCCCAACGACGGTGGGTCGTCTGCCTTTCTCGGTGAGGGACCGCGGGGCGGTCCGGTGGCCGCCCCGCGGTCTGGTGTAGTGACGATCGGTCAGGGCGCCTCAAAGGTGGTCGATTCGACGATCGCCCGCATCTCATCGACGACTTCGGCGGGCGTTCCTTCGTAGTACGCCGCGTCGATCACGACGAGCACACCGTCCACGTCCACGATCCAGAGCTCGTCGATCTGCCCTGGATCCTGATGGTAGCGATCAGGACTCGAGAACGCTCCGATCCCCCAGGAGCCGAACGTCCCCTCGTCACAATCGCTGAATACCGCATCCTCGGACACGTGGAGCGTGATCGAGGTCCCGGCGTATCCGTCGACCGTGATGTCAGATGGTGCCGAGGCATCTCGCGACGCTTGGGCCGACAGCGCGGCGACGAGCTCATCGACCGTGGTGGCGGGGGTCTCCGGTCTCGTCGTCGACCATTCGCAGGGATCTCCGTACACGTACAGCTCGCTGGAGAAGACGATCATCCCCGCACCATCCGGCGCATCGGCGCTGTCGTTCTTTAAGAGGATTCGGTCACCCGCCTTGCCGTACCAGTCGGGACCAGGAATGTCGACGGTCATCGCCACGCCAATATCCAACAGGACGTGCGACCCCTCAGGGAGGAGGCCATCGGGAGTCGGCGACGGCTCGACTGATGGCTGAACGGACGGCTCCGCCGTGGCGGTTGGCTCTGGCGTCGGGGTTGGCTCGGCGCCCGGTCCGCCAAGGCCGCTGGGCGAACCGAAAAGCTGAGAGCCAACGAAGAGTAGGGCAACCACGGCGGCGGTGCCGAGGCCGATCGTCAGAAATCTGTTCATGGTCGGGGTCCTCCGTGCCGGCCACCAGGTGGCGCGACGCTGTGGAGTCGTGTCGAGCCGGTCGAGCACGAATCCGAGGACGCGGTCCGCGGATTCGTGCTCGTCGTTTCTCAGCCACGACCGGACGACGCGCGTGGTATCGCGATCGGTGCTCATCTGGCAGCCTCCTGCGTGGTAGGACGTGCATCGGCATCGAGTGCCGCGCGCAGCCCGCGCATCGCGTAATGAAGTCGAGAATGGGCCGTGCCGACGGGGATGCCGAGCAGCTCGGCGACCCGGTCGATCGGCAAGTCGAGGTAGTGGTGCAAGACCACCACCGCTCTGTGGTCGAAGGAGAGGCGGCGAAAGCCGCCCTCGAGCTGGTCGCGATCGACGACCGAGCTCATGCCATCGCCACGCGTCGGCTCGTCAGCCGGCAGGAAGCGAAGGTTCGGTGCCCAGCGACGTTGCTTGCGTCCCTCCGCGTAGCAGGCGCGAAGGAGGATGCGGTACGACCAGGCCTCGAAGCGCGCCGGGTCGCGGAGCTGCGGAAGGTCCTGCCAGATGCTGAGCAGCGCCTGCTGAATCGCATCCTCGGCGAGGTCGATGTCGCGCAGGATCCTGCG
>JACDHU010000203.1 GCA_013820865.1 Chloroflexota bacterium | reverse complement strand
CCGGTGTCGACCAGGCAGGTGGCGATGATCGTCAGAGACCCGCCGTGCTCGATGTTGCGCGCCGCGCCGAAGAATCGCTTGGGCGGGTAGAGCGCCACCGGGTCCACGCCGCCCGACAGGGTCTTGCCCGATGCCGGCAGGGCGAGGTTGTAGGCGCGTGCAAGTCGCGTGATGGAGTCGAGCAGGATCACCACGTCACGGCCGGTCTCGACCTGGCGCTTGGCGATCTCCAGGCACATCTCCGCCACGCGAGTGTGGTTTTCGGTCGGCTCGTCGAAGGTCGACGAGTAGATCTCGCCGTCGACGCTGCGCTGCATATCGGTCACTTCTTCCGGTCGCTCGCCAATGAGCGCGACCATCAGAAGTGCCTCCGGGTGGTTCTCGGTAATGCCGGAGGCAATGTGCTTCAGAACGGTGGTCTTACCGGCCTTGGCCGGCGAAAGGATGAGTCCGCGCTGCCCCATGCCGACCGGGCTGATCAGGTTGATCAGGCGCTGGGTCAGGTTCTTCTGATCGGTCTCGAGATCGAACATCTCGTCGGGGAAGACCGGCACCAGCGCGTCGAAGTACGGGCGACGCTTGGCGACTTCGGGCGCGACGCCATTGACGGTGTCGACCCGCAGCATGCCCCAGAACTTCTCCTGGTCCTTCGGCGGTCGGGTCTGCCCGGTGACACGGTCACCGGTGCGGAGGCCGAAGCGGCGAACCTGCGAGGTGCTGACGTAGATGTCGTCGTTCGACGGCATCACGCCGTTGACGCGCAGGAACCCGAAGCCCTCGTCCACGATCTCAAGAATGCCCTCTGCGCTCCCCGACTGCCCGTTGCTGGCCGATGGCGGCGGGGCGAGCGTCACGACATCGAGCAGCTTGAGGATGAGATCGGAGTGCTCGAGCTTGTCGGCGTCATCGATCTGATGCTCGGCGGCAAGCTCCCGAAGCTCGTCGATCGGCTTCGCCTGGAGCTCCGCCAGGTTCATCCCGGGGCCATCCGCATCCGACGGGAAGGGCCCGGTGAAGATCGAGGAGTACTGGCCGGAGGCATAGTCGTTGCGGCGACGCGGAGCGTATCCGCCTCGCTGCTGCTGCGGCTGCTGTCGTCGAGGAGCGGTGTCCTGTCGCCGCCGCGAGCGACGGCGCTGTTGCTGGGGTCGCGCGTCGTCGTTCATGGTCGCCTCGCGTGCAAGCCGTGCGTCATGTGAATGATCTGACCTCGGTGAATTCGTGGCAGATGGACCCGTGGATCGTCACGGCCTCTACGGTCGTGGTCTCGCGCCCGGGATCGCGTGCGATCAAGCAGTCAGACCTTACGGGTCCCGGCACGGGTGGTGATGTTGGGACCCCCGTATCCGCTCATCTCGCCGATGAGCCGCGCCCGAATCTGACGCAGGACGGGTCTCCAGTCGAGGGCATCATACCCGAGTTGCGCAAGCGCGTCGTCGATGCTCGACGCAGCGCCGAATGCCTGAAGCGTCTCGGCCGATGCGGGCACCCGCCACCACGCGGACCCGTGGCGTTGTTCGAGCGTGTCGACCAGGTCGGCGGCCAGCAATGCGACGCGAAC
This sequence comes from Chloroflexota bacterium, assembly GCA_013820865.1. Lineage (GTDB taxonomy): Bacteria > Chloroflexota > Limnocylindria > QHBO01 > QHBO01 > JACDBZ01. Next base: position 2,317 of record JACDHU010000203.1, on the reverse strand, counting down.
ATCGGAAACCGATGCGAACGGTGCATGGATGCCGCTCAGGTACGTCTGCTCGGCCACGGCCACACCGGTGATGTGGCTCATGATTCCGGCCGAATACGCTCGTGCGATGGCGGGTTCGGTAGCGCCGCCGAACAGCCGAAGCTCGACCTGCAACTGACCGATATCCCGGCGCAGGCGCCAGAGCCGAACGAAGGCCGCGAAGTCCGCCAGCGTCGAGACCTCGCCGCCGGCAACGCCGAGCTCGTCGGCGAGCCACTCGGGCGATCCGGCCAGCGTCGCGTAGGCCGCGTTCACCGCGGCGTCGAGCATGGCATCCGGTCCGACAGCATCGCCCGACAGCATCGCCTCGGCAGCCAGCCATCCATCGAGCTCGCCCGCCTCGACCGGGGTGCGGCCGGTGGCGTTCGCCGCGCGGCGCACCTCGCGCTCACCGAACCAGTGGGACCACCGAGCGCCGCGGGCGATATGCCACACGTCGGCGACCGTGGCATCGCCCTGTTCGATGTCGATGACGGCCAGATACCGCCGCAGCGCTGCGTAGTACGGCGTCTCGGAATGGATGACGAGGCGCTCGAGATCAACCGCGAACTCGCGAGGATCAATCCCCCCGGATGCCACGGCGTCGATGACATCGTTACCTGACGTCCAGTGCGCCAGCCGCTCCTCGTACAGCGGGCTGAGCGCCTCGATCGCCTCGAGATACGAGCCGTAGAGGCGGTCGCGCGCTCCGCGGTCATCGAGCTGCGCAATCCGTCCCGGTACCGCGGCGAACGGCAGACGATCGTCGCGCCACACCACGATCGCATCGGCCTCGGCGGCGGCGATGGCGCGGTCGAGCTCCGGCGTCTCGAATGAGCGTTGGGCGGTTGCGGTCTGGATCGGCATTCAGATGGTCTCGACCTTGGCGGATTGTGCACTGCGCTTGCGCGATGCCGGCGTTGGAGCCGCGAGCCCGGCAGCGGCGCCGACGAAGTCGCGGAAGAGCGGGTGCGGGTGGTTCGGGCGGCTCTTCAGCTCGGGATGCGCCTGCGTCGCCACGAACCACGGGTGGTCGCGCAGCTCAATGTACTCGACCAGACGACCGTCCGGCGAGACGCCGCTGAACGCCATCCCGGCCTCCGATAGCCGTTCGCGATAGGCGTTGTTGACCTCGAACCGATGCCGATGACGCTCGTACGCGATCTCTGTCCCGTAGGCCTCGCGCACCTTCGAGCCTTCATCCAGGCGTGCCGGGTACAGGCCCAGGCGCATGGTGCCGCCCTTGTCGGTGACATCGGCCTGGTCGGGCATGAGGTCAATGACCGGATGCTCGGTGAATACGTTGAACTCGCTCGAGTTGGCATCATCGGTCCCGAGGGCCTCGCGCGCGAACTCGATGACTGCGCACTGGAGGCCCAGGCACAGGCCCAGAAACGGGATGTTGTTGCGACGCGCCCAGCGGATGGCGCGAATCTTTCCCTCCACGCCGCGATAGCCGAAGCCACCCGGGACGAGCAAGCCGGCCACGCCCTTCAGCTCGTCGGCGACCTGCTCAGGTTCCACGCGCTCGAGATGCTCGGAGCGGATCCAGCGCACCTTGACCTCGAGGTTGTGGTGCAGCGCCGCGTGCTTGAGCGCCTCCGACACGCTGATGTACGCATCGGGCAGCTCGGTGTACTTCCCCACGATCGCCACCTCGATCTCGTGGCGCGGCGCGCGGATCCGGTTGACAAGTTCCTGCCACTCCACGAGGTCGGGCTCGCCGGCGGGCAGTTCAAGCTCCCGCGTGATGAGCTTGCCGAGCCCCGAGCGCTCGAGCTGGATCGGGACCTCGTAGATGCTCTTCGCGGTCTTGAGCGGGATGACGGCGTGAACGTCGACATCGGTGAACAGGCTCACCTTGTCGAGGAGCTCGTCATCGATCGGCTCATCGCTGCGCAGGATGATCACGTCCGGCTGGATACCGATGCCGCGCAGCTCCTTGACGCTGTGCTGGGTCGGCTTCGTTTTCAGCTCGCCGGTGGCGCCGATCTCGGGCAGCCAGGTAACGTGTACGTACAGCACGTTGCGGCGTCCGACGTCCTTGCGCATCTGGCGGATGGCCTCGAGGAAGGGCAGCGACTCGATGTCGCCGACCGTTCCGCCAACCTCGACGATGACGACGCCATGGGCCGCCAGCCCGCTGGTCGCGACGCTGCCCGTGCCCTCGCGCGCGACACGAGCGATGCGCTCCTTGATCTCGTTGGTGATGTGCGGGATGACCTGCACCGTGCCGCCCAGGTAGTCGCCGCGGCGCTCCTTCGCAATCACGCTCTGGTAGATGCGGCCGGTCGTGACG
>JACDHU010000202.1 GCA_013820865.1 Chloroflexota bacterium | reverse complement strand
CGCCTTCCCGTCCATCTGCGGTGAACGTCGCGCGCCCCCGCGGACGCCACGACCTTCCGCGTCCCCCGAACCCTCGCCGTCTGCTGGCGATGATGAGGACGAGGGCGGGGGGCGCGGTGGCGGACCGGGGCCGACGCCAACACCCGGCGACGACGACTAGGCACGGCTCGAACCGGCCTGTGTCGAACGGAGTCCTGACCTTGATCCTCGCCGGCGGCGAGGGTGAGCGCCTCAGCATCCTGTCACAGGTGCGTGCCAAGCCCGGCGTGCCGTTCGGCGGCAAGTATCGGATCATCGACTTCGCGCTCAGCAACGCCGTCAACTCCGGCCTGACCGATGTCGGCATCCTGACGCAGTACGCGCCTCGGTCGCTGATCGACCACATCGGCGTCGGGCGGCCATGGGACCTCGATCGCAGCCGTGGAGGCGTGGCGCTGCTTCAGCCGTTCATCGGGCGGGGTCGCGCGCGCGACTGGTATCGGGGTACTGCGGACGCGGTCCTTCAAAACCTGGATTTCATCGCCGATCGCGATCCGGAGCTCGTCCTGGTGCTGGCCGGCGATCACGTCTACAAGATGGACTATCGCCCGTTCCTGGCCCTGCACCGCGAGAAGGACGCCGAGGTGACCTGCGCGGTCCGCACGGTGCCGATCAGCGAGGCGCATCGGTTCGGGATCTTGGACGTCGCCGATGACGGTCGCGTGACGGACTTCATCGAGAAGCCGCCCGACCCGCCGTCGAATCTCGTCAGCATGGGCGTGTACGTGTTCAGCTGGCCCGCAATGCGCGATCTGCTGTCGGCCGAGCGCGTCGACTTCGGTCGCGACGTGCTGCCCTGGATGGTCCGGTCGAAGCGTCGCGTGTACGCCCACCAGTTCGCCGGCTACTGGCAGGACGTCGGCACGGTCGAGAGTTATTGGGCTACCAGCCTTGACCTCCTGAGTGACGACCCCGGGATCGAGCTCAACGACCTCGGATGGCTCATCTACACGCGGAGCGAGGAGCGCCCGCCCGCGCGCATCGGTCCTGATGCGGTGGTGACGCGCTCGATGGTGAGCCACGGCTGCGTGATCGATGGCACGGTCGAACACAGCATCCTTTCGCCGGGCGTGCGGGTCGAACGAGGAGCCGTCGTCCGCGATTCGATCGTCATGTTCGACACGGTCGTCGGCGCCAATGCCGTGTTGGATCGGGTGATCAGCGACAAGGAAGCGACCATCGGGCCTGGAGCGCGCGTCGGGGTGGGGGATGACCTGCGTCCGAACCGGCAGGAGCCGGAACGCCTGTATGCGGGCATCACCCTGGTCGGGAAGCGTGCGCGGGTGCCGGGCGGAATCGAGATCGGCCGCAACTGCCGGATCGATCCGGGCGCAGTCGAGCGAGATTTCGGCCGCCGGCGTCGCGTCCGGTCGGGCGAGACGGTGACATCGGAGGCATGAGCCACGACGCGCCCCCGATCGACCGATGGCTCAGAGAGCTGGGGCTGGAGGTGGTCGCTGCTGCGGGCGATCCGGGCGACGCGGCCATGAGCCGCGATGTCATCGTCGATGGCCAGCGCCGCTTCGATCTACGCGTGACCATGGCGTGGGTGGCCGGAGTCGGCGTCTCGCTGTGGGCATACTATGGGCTCGAGGCCATGGAGATTCCCAAGCGGACCTACTTCCGCATGCTCCGCGCCAACTTCGATTATCCGTTCGTGAAGTTTGCCCTGACCGATGACGACCGCCCCATGCTGATGACCGAGCTTCCCACCGCCGCGCTCGACCGCGATGAGCTCGGTCGCGCCGTGGTCCGGTTGGCAATCGTCGCCGACCGGCTGCTCGAGGAGACCGCCAACGCGGTCGTTGATCGTGGGGAGCTGCCAGACTGGGCGGGCCGAACAGGTCGGAATCCGAAGCTCGTCGCCGCATACGGCGCTGACGTGGAGGCGGCCATGCCGGCCTGGGAGCCACCGGTTGCCCGCGTCCGTCGTCGTGGACTTCTCTCGCGACTGTTGGGGCGGTCCTGATGAGGCGTGTTGGCCACCTCGTCCTGGCCGTGGCGCTGCTGCTCGTGGGCGTGCCTCAGGTCGCTCGCGCGGCCGAATACACGCTCGAAACGAGTGCGACCTACGACGTGCGTCCTGACGCCGGCGAGATCGCCGTGACCGTCGAAGTGACGTTCACGAATACCACGCCCGATCCCTCCGGCCAGTTCAGCGTCTTCGATGAGGTCAAGCTGGCCGTGCACGACGCTGCTCTGGATGTAACCGCGACCGACGACGACGACGCCCTCGATGTCGGCGTTGCGATCGAGGATGACGTCAACGTGGCGACCATCGAGCTGCGCGACGACCTGCGTTTCGAGGAGACGGCGACCCTCGAGCTCAGCTACACGTTGCCGGACACCGACGATGCGCAGTTGCGTGTCCGTCCATCGCTCATCGTCTTCCCGGCGTGGGGGTTCGGCACGTCGAGCGAGGTCCGCGTTCAGCTCCCGACCGGGTACGAGGTTCGTGCTGACGGAGATCAGCTGACCGAGGATGGCGCGGCCCTCATCAGCGGGCCGATCGAGGACCCGACGCAATGGCTCGCGCTGGTCACGGCCGTGCGCCCGGTGGAGTACGCCGAGGTCGCGGCTACCGTGCCGCTGACCGGGGGCACCGCCGACCTGTTGGTGCGCGCCTTTGCCGACGACCCCGCATGGGGCGAGCGCATGGTCGACCTGCTGACGCGCGCTCTCGAGCTGATGGAAGATGAGATCGGCCTGCCGTACCCGCGCATCGGCCGGCTCATCTTCACCGAATCGGTGAGCATCGATGGCGCGGGCTTCGCCGAGGAAGCGACCGGCGGGACCGAGATCCTGGTCGCATTCGACCAACCCGATTTCACGGCGCTGCACCAGCTGGCCCACGTCTGGCTCTCGCCCGCATTGATCGACGCACGTTGGATCCGCGAGGGTCTCGCCAGCCACGTCGCCGAACGGCTCGCGCCGGAGCTGGCGGTCGAGATCCCCTACGATCCCGCGGCGCGTGCCGAGGATGTCGCCGAAGCCTCCTTCGCGCTGGACGCATGGTCCGCCGATGCGGGACTCGAGGGCGAGACGTTCGGCTATGCCGCTTCATGGTCTCTCGCGGCAGAGATCGAGGAACTCGCTGGGGCAGATGCCGTGCGTGCCGTTCTCGCGCGCGTGGCGGCGTCGATCGGTCCCTACCAGGGCACCGATATCGAACCCGAGCCTGGTCCGAAAGGCGTAGCGGACCCGTCCGCGCCGCTGACCACGCGTGCGTTTCTCGACCATCTCGAGACCATCTCCGGCATCGCGCTCTCCGATCTGTTCGCCGATCGCGTGCTGACCAACGCGGACGTGCAGTTGCTGCCCGCCCGCGCCGAGGCACGTGCCGCGTTCGATGCGCTGGTCGGCGCTGCCGGCGATTGGGGAGCTCCGGACGCGGTTCGCGGCGCCATGACGGCGTGGAGCTTCGATGAAGCCCGGGCCCAGATCGACGAGGCGGCGGCCTGGCTCATCGAACGCGACGAACTGCTCGAGCAGATGCGTGACGCCGGCCTTGCAGCACCCGATCGGCTTCAGCAGCAATATCGGTCCTACGGGGGAGGGCCGGAGGCGGTGGCTGAGCTCGATGCCGAGCGTGTCGTGGTCGAGGCCTACAGCGCCACCGCCATGGACGTCAATGACGAACGCTCGTTCATCGAACGAATCGGACTCCTCGGCGGCCCAATTCCGGCGAATGACCTGAATCGCGCAAGCGGACTCTTCACCGATGGTGACCTGCGCGGGTCGCTCGAGGCGGTCCGAGAGGCCCAGACCATCCTTGCGTCAGGCGAAACGGGCGGGATCGTGCGCCTCGCGAGTGCCGTCCTGCTCGCTGTCATCCTGCTTGG
>JACDHU010000201.1 GCA_013820865.1 Chloroflexota bacterium | reverse complement strand
AGCACACCGCACTGGTGATCGTTGACCTTCAGAACGACTTCGCAGATGCGGCCGGCGGACTGTCGGTGGCCGGCGGCGAGGCAATCGTTCCGATCGTGAACGACCAGCTGCGAGCTGCTGCCGAGGACGGGGCGCTGGTGGTGGCGACGCAGGACTGGCATCCGGAATCGACGCCGCATTTCGCGAAGGACGGCGGCATCTGGCCGGTGCACTGCGTCGGCGGTACGTGGGGGGCCGAGCTGCACCCCGCCTTCGCGCTTCCGGATCATGCGCCACGGGTACGCAAGGGCACGAACGGCGAGGACGGCTATTCCGGCTTCACCATGCGCGACCCACTGACCGATGACGAGACGCCGACCGAGCTCGAAGGACTGCTCCGCCAGCGCGATATCGCGCGCGTCGTGGTCTGTGGCCTGGCCACCGATTACTGCGTCAAGGCCACCGCGCTCGACGCCGTGCGCCTCGGATTCGAGGTGACACTGCTCACGACGGCGATCGCCGCGGTGGACCTCACAGGTGGCGATGGGGATCGCGCCATGGCCGAAATGACCGATGCCGGGGTGCAGCTCATTTGACGGCGGAGGGGCGCGGCCCTAGCGTGCGCCGTACAGACCAATACACGCGGATGGCCGCTCATCCGCCGGGAACTGTGCCCTTCCCTGACCCGGGCACATAGGAGGAGACTGCTGGCACCAAGCCGGTGGTCTTTTTGCTTCACTCTGGAGGACCGATGCCGTCCATGACCCGACCCATCCTGCGCTGGCTCGCCGCGCTGTGCGTGGTCGCGGGCTCCGCGGGGCTGCTCGGCGCCGGGCCGGTCCGAGCCGGGGCGGGGGACGTCCACCTGCTCACCCTGGACGACATCATCAACCCGATCAGCGTCCGCTACCTGGAGCGAGGCATCGCGGACGCCGCGGATGAGGGTGCGGCGGCCGTGCTCATCGAGCTCAGCACGCCCGGCGGTCTGCTCGAGGCCACGCAGGATCTGACCGGCGCCATGCTCAACGCCGATGTTCCGGTCATCGTGTACGTCACGCCGCCCGGGACGCACGCTGCCTCGGCCGGGGTCTTCATCACCATGGCGGGGCATGTCGCTGCCATGGCGCCCAGCACGCGGATCGGTGCGGCCACGCCGGTGAGCGGCGACGGCACCGAGATCCCCGAGGACCTGGCGCGCAAGATCATCAACGACACCGTCGAATACGGGCGCAGCATCGCCGAGGCGCGCGACCGCAATGCCGATTGGGCCGAGGACGCCGTCCGCGACGCCGACGTCGTCGGCGCCAACGAGGCGGTCGAAATCGAGGCGGTCGACCTGGTCGCCGCGAATCGCGACGAGCTGCTCGAGGCCATCGACGGACAGACGGTCACTCTGCGCAATGGCGAGGTGACCCTGGCTACCGCCGGTGCTCCGGTGCTCGAGCTGCCGATGTCGCCATTCGAGGATGTGCTCATGGCGATCAGCGATCCCAACATCGCCGTCATTCTGCTCAGCCTCGGATCGCTGGGCCTGTACTTCGAGCTCAGCGCGCCCGGGTCATTCTTCCCGGGCATCGCGGGTGCCATCGCGATCATCATCGGCCTACTCAGCGTCGGTACGTTGCCCATCAACTACGCTGGATTGGCGCTGCTGCTGCTGGGCCTGGCGCTGCTGGGTGCCGAGATCTGGGTGGCTTCGGGCGGGGTGCTGGGCATCGGCGGAGCGATCGCGTTCCTGCTGGGCAGCTCGCTGTTGATCGACGACACCCAGGCGCCGTTCCTGGAAGTCAGCCGGCCCCTGATCTACGGCATCACACTGGCGCTCGTGGCCTTCAGCCTGGTGGCGGTGCGCGCCGTGATGCGCGCGCGTCATCGGCCAGTGGCCATCGGAGGGACCGATATGCTGGGGTCGACCGCGATGATGCGCGGGCCTGCATCGGTCTACGTCGAAGGCGAACTGTGGAGCGCCCGGGCCAGGGAGGGAAGCCAACTACCGGCCGACGGCAACGTGCGCGTCATCGGTCGCGAAGGAATGACATTGATCGTCGAGCCGCTCGATGGAGCCGGCGACACCCAACAGTAAGGAGTCAAAACGCGTGGAAGACCTGATCAGCCTGCTGCCCGTGCTGGCGGTCGCCGGAGTGGTGATCTTCAGCCTGGCCGGGGCGGCGGTGAAAGTGGTCCAGGAGTACGAGCGGGGCGTGATCTTCCGCCTCGGCCGCCTGGTGGGAGCGAAGGGGCCGGGCCTCTTCTTCATCATCCCGTTCATCGACCGGATGGTGAAGATCGACCTGCGAACGGTGACCCTGGACATCCCGTCGCAGGAAGCCATCACGCGCGACAACGTCACCGTGCGCGTGAATGCGGTGTGCTACTTCCGCGTCGTGGATCCGGAGGCGGCAGTGGTGCGCGTCGAGAACTACCTGCTCGCCACGCTCCAGATCGCGCAGACGACGATGCGATCGGTCCTCGGTCAGTCCGAGCTGGACGAACTGCTGTCCAAGCGGGAAGAGATCAACGCGCGGCTGCAGCAGATCATCGACGAGCAGACCGAGCCGTGGGGCATCAAGGTCAGCGTGGTCGAGGTCAAGGACGTGGAGTTGCCGCAGGAGATGAAGCGCGCCATGGCCCGCCAGGCAGAGGCGGAACGCGACAAGCGAGCCAAGGTCATTCACGCCGAGGGCGAGTTCCTGGCCGCGCAACAGCTGTCCGAGGCGGCGAACATCATCAGCTCCGCCCCGTCCGCGCTCCAACTGCGCTACCTCCAGACCCTCGCCGACATCAGCTCTGAGCAGACCCGCACCATCATCTTCCCCCTGCCGATGGACCTCATCAGTGCCTTCGTCGGCGGCCGTGCAGGTGACAGCGGGGCGGCAGCCGTCAAGCCGGTGACCACTCCAAAAACCGAGCCGTCTGGTTCGGCTGATCAGCCTGGTCCATCCGGTCCGACCGCCGCCGGTTAATCGGCCATTCGCGGCCTGGCACCCGCGTCGGGCCAGAGATGGTCGATATGTCGGCCGCGCGGTGGCGTCGCTGATCTCGGGTTGCCACATTCCGCTGTGGTCCCCTTAACGCGCCATTGTCGTGGTCGAGTGGGCAGGATCTACGCTCGGTGCGGCGGGTCCATCGGCTCAATCGTCTGGTCTGGAGCTGCTTAATGCCGCCGTGAGCGCAATTTGCCAACTTGGGTGCGCCCGACGCGCGTACGCTCGCTGGCGCGTCCAGCCGATCAGCACGCATCCCGCGAGCGCCGCGACGGCTCCGATCAGGACCCACGCGCGATCGGCCGTCATGAAGCTCTGCGGCGCCCAAGACAGGTTGAGTCCCTGGGCGATCCAGACAAGGCCGCCGCCGATGAGGAGGATCCCGAGCACGATAGGCAAGATGCGCATGGCGTTGATCGTACCGCGCATGCTAGCGCGTCCGTGAAGTGGTCGATCTACCCGGCCACCGCATGGATGTCCGTCTCGCCGGTACTGACCCTGCCAAATACCCAGCATGACGGCGGACTATTTGATCGGTTCGAATGCCGCGACGCGCTTGGTCGCCTGGCGACCGATGTGCGCGGCCGCCGTATCATGAGGATGCCACCACCAACCCCCCGGCAATGAACTTGCGGAGCCAGGAGCGCATGACACAGCAGCACGATGAATGGCGCGAGCTAGGGCAGCAGCTCCGCGTCGACTCGGTCCGATCCAGCAGCGCCGCGGGCAGCGGCCACCCGACGAGCAGCATGTCGGCCGCCGACATCATGGCGGTCCTCATGTCGAAGTACCTCCACTACGACTTCGGCACGCCCGATGACCCGCGCAACGACCATCTCATTTTCAGCAAGGGCCACGCTTCGCCGTTGCTGTACGCCGTGTACAAGGCAGCCGGCGCCATCAGCGATCCGGAGATGCTCACCTTCCG
>JACDHU010000021.1 GCA_013820865.1 Chloroflexota bacterium | reverse complement strand
AGCTCGAGGATCTCATCGCTCCTGATCCCGGCCTCTGTGGCGAGCCCGGCCAGCAGGCGGTTGAGCGCTTTGCGCACCGCCGCAGTCATCTCGGCCGCCCCCTCGGGATGCATCATGGCGTACGAGACGCGGCTCATCAGGTCCTCGCCGAACCGGATCTGCGGATTCATCGCCCCGTTCGATGCGAGGACAGCACCGTCGGAAAGGTCCGCCAGATGCCCGGCGATTGTTGTCGAACCGATATCGATCGCAACGCCGTATGCCTTCTCGTGCAGGCCTGGCCAGACGGCGCTGATCGTGCGGCGGTCGTGGACCCCCACGGTGACAGCCCACCGTCCGACCTGCAGGGCGGGCTGGAGATCCCGGATGACATGCAGGTCCGTTTCGAGGTCGGTCAGTCCCCACTCCGTTTCCAGTGCTTCCTGGAGGCGCCGGAGGTCGCCGGACGGGGAGGCGAGCTCCGGCTCAGCCACCTGGACGTAGTGAAGGCGGACGACCGGGTCGACGTGGAAGTCGCGGATGTCGAGGTCCTTGCGAACGACCTGGCGGTAGACCTGGCTCTCCGGCGGGACATCGATGATGACGTCGCCTCGGAGACTGGCGACGCACGAGAGGCGACGGGCCGGCTCGAGGCCGCGACGGTCGCGGTACTCCACCTCGGCGCCGGAGAACGGCGACAGGTGTTCGGTGCGAGACTCGATCCCGTGCTTGGCGAAGCTGCCCACGCTCTGCTGGACCTGGCAGCGGCCGCAGATCCCGCGCCCCCCGCAGACCGAGTCGATGTCGACGCCGAGCCCGCGCGCCGCGTCCAGGACGGTCGTGCCTGATGCAAATCGGCCGCGCCGACCCGACGGCGTGAAGATGACGAGGGGCTCGGAGGCTGCGGTCATCGGTGGCTCCCCACTCCGTCTGGACCGGGCGGCAGGGCCCGGCGCCGGTTGATGCGGCGACCCTGTTCGCCTTCGGCGGGGGCGACCCGGAAGGTGCGGATCCAGCGTGCGGCGTCCCTGTCGTTGCCCATCAGGACGTCGCCGGCCATGACTGCCTGGCGGACGCCCTCGGCCAGCGGGTTCGTGATCGCCGAGGTCAGACCGCTCGCCATCGCCATCGCGAGGTATGTACCGTTGATGCCCTCACGGTTCGGCAGCCCGAAGCTGACGTTCGACGCGCCGCAGGTCGAGTTGACCTTGAGCTCGTCCCGCAGGCGACCGAGGATTCGGAAGACCTGCCGGCCGGCCGTGGGCAATGCTCCGATCGGCATGAGCAGCGGATCCACGATGATGTCCTCGCGCGGGATCCCATGGTCGGATGCCCGCTCGACGATCCGCTTCGCGACGGCGAATCGAACGTCCGGATCCTCGCTGATGCCGGTCTCGTCGTTGCTGATGGCGACGACCGCCGCGCCGTACTTCTTTACCAGCGGCAGCACCTGCTCCAGGCGCTCCTCCTCGCCCGTCACCGAGTTCACGAGCGCCTTGCCCCGGTAGACGGCGAGCCCCGCCGCGAGGGCCTCGACGATTGAGCTGTCGATCGACAGGGGGACGTCAGTCAGCGACTGGACGAGCTCGATCGTCCGGGCCAGGATGGCAGGCTCGTCGGCGAGCGGTATCCCCGCATTCACGTCGAGCAGGTGGGCACCGGCCTCCACCTGGGCGATCGTATCGCGTTCGACGCGCGAGAAGTCGCCGGCCCGCATCTCCGCGGCAAGGAGCTTCCGGCCGGTCGGGTTGATTCGCTCGCCGATGATGACGAAGGGCCGGTCGTCGCCGATTACGACACTGCGGCTGGCTGACGAGATCACGGTCTGTGTCATTCGCGCGGCGACCGGGTGGGCGTCTCATCGTACGCTGGAGCGAACGCCGGTCCGCCCGCGATGCCGCCGGACACGATCAGCTCGGCCAGGCGATGCTTGGTGTATTCGGCCTCGAGCCGGCCGGACTCTGCGCGGACCTCCGCCTCGAGGTCCTCCCCACACGCCCGCTTGATCTTGCGCCACTCCTCGATGTATTCGTTATAGGCCCGCTTGCCCGCGCGGCTCGCCGCCTTGTCGATGGCGACCTGGAAGCGCGGGTGCAGGACGATCTTGCTCGTTCGGCGCCCGTGCCGGGCAACGACCTGGGCGGGGATATCGCGCCACTGGATGACGCTCAGCGTGGCCATGGCTCAGGCAGCCTCGATGTCGGCGGACACTCCATCGGCGCTCGCGACGGCGGCCGCGATCGAGGTCGCCAGCTCGCCGTAACCCGTGTGCCGGTGCTCGAATGCCAGACCGAGCCGGTCGGCCGCGTGACGGGCCAGGGCGAGCAGTCCCGAATCGTTGGTCTGGGAGAGATACACCAGGCGCCGGTAGTTGCCGAAGTAGAGCGCCTCGAGCTCGGGGTGGCGGTCGATCCCCAAGCCGCGAATGACGAGCCGCTCGAAGTTCCGGGCAAGGAAGTCGGTAAGCCAGAAGGTCGCAGGCTCCTCATCGGCAAGGCGGGCGAAGTCGCCCCGACCGGCGAAGGACTCGTAGCAGTGGGCGCCCGGAATTCGTTCCACCCCTTCGTCTTCGAGAACGCGGTCCAGCAGGCCACCCGTCCCGCAATCGGCGTACGCCACAAAGATCCGAGCGTGCTGGCCGCGCGCCCTGGCGGCGCGGATCTTGGCGCGGACCGCGTCGGGGATCCCCCCCGGACGGTTGTGAAGCGACGGCGAGAGGCAGGCGATGTCGATGGTGGGCAGCGCGTGGGTCAATGCCACGAGTTCGCGCGCGAGCGCGCCACAGCCGATCACCAGGACCCGTGGCGCAGCCGGTTGCGAGATCTCAGGCGGCGGCACGGCGCTCATCAATGAGTCGGCGCGCCGTCTCGGCGGCCACGCCGGCGTCGCGGCAGTATGCGTCGGCGCCGACGGCCACCCCGAACTCCTCGTTGAGCGGCGCCCCGCCGACGAGAACGATGTAGTCATCGCGCATCCCGCGATCCTTGAGCGCCTGGATGACGACCTTCATGTACGGCATCGTGGTCGTCAGGAGCGCGGACATGCCGAGGATGTCGGGCTTGTGCTCTTCCAGCGCGGCGATGAACTTCTCCGCGTCACTGTTGATCCCGATGTCGACGACCTCGAAACCCGCACCCTCGAACATCATCCCCACGAGGTTCTTGCCGATGTCGTGGATGTCGCCCTTGACCGTGCCGATGACGACCTTCCCGACCGGCTCCGCGCCGGTCTCTGCAAGTAGCGGGCGCAGGATCCCCATGCCGGCCTTCATCGCGTTGGCCGCGAGCAATACCTCCGGCACGAACAGGATCCCGTCCCGGAAGTCGATGCCGACGATCTTCATGCCCGCCACGAGCGCGTCGTCGAGGACTTTCGACGCCGAGAATCCCCGTTCGAGGAGGATGTTCGTGCCGATGACGATCTCATCCCTCATTCCGTCGTAGAGATCGTTGTGCATCTGCTCGACAAGCTCGTCATCCGATAGGGAAGCGAGATCAATGTCTTCGTAGTCGTCCGCCACTGCCGCGCTCCGAGCCATGAGCTGAATCAAATAGTTTCCACGATGCGGAACGATGCCGTATCATGGCACGCAGGAGTGCCAAATGTAGCTGACGGAGCGGCCGGTGTCCAGAGTCCAGTCCATCGAGCGGGCATTCGCGGTCCTCGGCGCGCTCGGCGACGGGCCGATCGGCGTAACCGAGGTGGCCGCACGGGTCGACCTGCCAAAGAGCACGGCGGCGCGCATGCTCGCGTCTCTTGCCCGCGAGGGCGCCGTCGAGCAGGTGCCGGGAGGAACCCGTTACCGGCTCGGCGCAAAAATTGTATCGCTTGCAGCTGGCGTCGTGCCCACACGCAGCATCGTCGCGCTCGCTCACCCCGTGCTCGTCGAGCTCGCGTCGACGGTTGGCGAGGCCGCGGGGCTGTCCGTGGCGGACGGCTTCGTCGTCCACTATGTCGACCAGGTGGACACCACTCACCAGGTCCTGGTGCGCGACTGGACGGGCACCCGTTTACCGATGCATGCGGTGTCATCCGGCCAGGTCTTCCTGGCCCACATGGCGCCGCTCGCGGTGGACCGCCTCCTGGCGAATCCACTCGAACGGTTCACCCCGCGGACGCTGGTGGAGGCAGCGGCGATCCAAGAACGGCTCCGCCGGGTCCAGGTCGATGGGTACGCCTGGACGAGCGACGAGTTCGCGGAAGGGATCAACGCGGTCGCCGCCCCCATCACGGACGCGGCCGGCGAGGTCAGCGCGGCGGTGCACGTCCACGGCCCGTCGTATCGCTTTCCGCAAGCTGGCGCAGAGAGCACGGTCGCGCGCCGGGTCCTCGCGGCCGCGTCCCGGATCTCCGCTCGGCTGCGCCAGGTCTCCTGACGTTCGCGCCGTCGATGAAGGCTTCAGGGGCCGGCGTCGACCGTCGATGCGCGCGACCGAAGGAAGCCAACGAGTGCCTGCCTGACCTCGGCTGGCGCGTCCTCCATCGCGAAATGGCCCGCACCCGCGATGAGACGCACCTCAGTTCCGGGGATCAGGGCCGCTATCCGGCGGGCGAGGGCCGGTTCGAGCCAGGCGTCGTCCGCGCCCCAGACGACGAGCATTGGCATTCGGATCGTCCCGAGCAGCGGTTCGAACTCGCGTGTGTGCTCCTCGTCGAAATGCGCGACCTTGCGCAGGTAGGCGCCCTGTCCCTGGATGCCCTGCCAGCGTCCGTGGTACGCGGCGAAGGCTCCCTCGTCCCAGTCACCGTGAACGGCGGTCCTGAGGTGCGCCGCCGCGATACGATCGAAGATCTGGTTCGGCATCGAACCATACACGTCGCGATGCGCCTGGATGTGGCGTGTCGTGGGCGTGATCCAGGGCGCCAGGACAACCGCGTCGATGAGCGCGAGCCGCGAGAAAGCCCGCTGGTGCAGGAGGTGCGCCCGAAGCAGGATCGCGCCACCGATGTCGTGTCCCGCGGCGGCCGGCGCGTCGAGCCCCCAGGCGTCGAGCAGCTCGACGAGCGTCGTCGCGTGGGTCGCGATCGAAACGTCGCCGTCGGGCGGCGCTGGCGAGTCACCATAGCCGGGCAGGTCGAAGACATAGACGGTGAACTCCCGAGCGAGCTCAGGTACGACCTTGCGCCAGAGATACGACCAGCTCGGGGTTCCGTGCACGAGCACGACCGGCGGGCCGTCGCCGAAGGCATCCCACGCGACCGTGCCGCGAGACAGCTCGGCTCGGCGAGAAAGGGCCCAGCCCTGTGACGCGACGTCGTCTCCATTCTTTCCGGGGAGGTTGATCATGACGAGACGTTCGCTGACGCGGCGCGCGGCCCGTGCGAGCTCCACCGCGGCAACCGCCTCGCCGCGGAGCGCTGGTTTCGCGCGTTCCACGAGGGGTGACGCCGCCTCCTCCACGGCCGCCGCCGCCGCCGCAATCTTGCGCAGGACGTCCGAGGCAGCGCTCAACGCAGACAGTTGTGCATCCCCTCGTGATCCCAGCACCGCCTCGTACGCGCGCGCGTCCGCCTCTGCGAGCGGTACGACAGTCGTCCGAAGTGAGGAGGCTTGCGAGGAGAGCCCATGCTCGCCCGATCGCCTCGCCGCGAGCTCGAGGAGTGCGGCTGCCATCGCGACGACAACCGCAGCGGCCGACCCGGCTGCAGGACCCGGCGGATCCGCCGCCAGCGCATCCAGGAAGTCGGCAACCGAATCGTCCGTCAGGTTCGTCTCCCGAACGTCGGCCATGTCGGCGTCACGTTGCAGGCTTGTCCGAGCTGCCGGCCGCGGCGTCGACGCTGTACGCGTGAGCGCCGGCACCCGCCAGTCTTCCGCCATCGGCGATCAGATATTCCTCACGGATCGGACGACCGTCGAACCAGCACTCCAGGATCTCGCGTGTGCCGGCCGCGTAGCGTGCCTGCGCGGATAGGGATGACCCCGACACGTGTGGCGTCATCCCGTGATGCGGCATCGACCGCCAGGGATGATCTTCGGGCGCCGGTTGCGGATACCAGACATCGCCCGCATAGCCGGCAAGCTGGCCGCTTTCCAGGGCCCGCGCGATGGCATCGCGGTCGCAGATCTTGCCCCGAGCGGTGTTGACGATGTACGCGCCACGCTTCATCTTGCCAATGAGTGCCTCGTCGAAGAGGTGTTCGGTTTCAGGATGAAGGGGCGCGTTGATGGTGACCACGTCGCAGACTGCCACCATCGACTCGACGTCCGGGTGGAAGGTCACACCGAGTTCACGTTCGGTCTCTTCGGGCAGGCGGTGCCGATCGGTGTAGTGCAGTCCCACCTCGAACGGCTTCAGCCGCCTGAGAACTGCGGAGCCGATGCGGCCGGCGGCGACGGTCCCGACCTGCATCCCCTCGATGTCGTACGACCGGGCAACGCAATCGGCGATGTTCCATCCGCCCTTGACGACCCACTGGTACGAGGGGATGTAGTTGCGCACCAGCGCCAGGATCATCATCACCACATGCTCGGACACGCTGATGCTGTTCGAGTAGGTGACCTCTGCGACCGTGATCCCGTGCTCGATGGCCGCCTTGAGATCGGTATGGTCCGAGCCGATGCCGGCCGTCACGATCAACTTCAGCTGTGGAGCCTTCGCGATCCGTTCGGCCGTCATGTAGGCGGGCCAGAAGGGCTGCGAGATGACGACATCGGCATCGGGAAGCTCGCGGTCGAGCACCGAGTCCGGGCCCTCCTTGTCCGACGTTACGACGAACGTGTGGCCGCCTTCCTCGAGGAAGCGCCGCAACCCGAGCTCACCGGAAACGCTACCCAGGAGCTCGCCCGGCGTGAAATCTATGCCCTCGGGCGTCGGCGTCGTCTGACCGTTGTGGTAGCGCTCGATGGCTGGAATCTCGCCTCGAGCGTAGGACGTTGGATACCCGTCGACAGGATCGTCGTATAGGACACACAGGACTTTCGCCATCTCTGCTGAATCTCCCTCACTTGAGTCCGGACAAGGCCGAGAATGCTACACCGCGGCGGCCGCAGCGTGGAGCAACGTCGGAGTTCATTCCGCCCCAGCGCAAATTCTGACCGAATGCCACGGACCGCACGGGCCGCACGGGCCACACGGGGTGGGCGCGGGGGCGAGGCGAAGGTACTATCGGCCCATCCCCCTGACGAGCGCACGCCCGTAGGCTGACGCGACTGGAACTCATCCGGGGTGCGTGTCGCCCATGGTTTCGAGTGAGGGGGTCCTCACGCGATCGGTTCGCCTGCGCCGGTCCTGGCTGCTGCCGTTCATTGGCGTTGCGCTGGTGGCGAGCATCGTCGTGCTCGACGCTGGCAACCTGTCCGGCCAGCTCGTTCGTGTCATTGCCGCGGCCGTGGCCGCCTGGCTCGCCGTGCGCGGGTGTCGGGATACCACGGGTCGTGAGCGTCGCGTCCGCACCTGGATCGCCTTCTCGGTCGTGGTGTGGCTCGTCTCCGAGGTCGCCCGGTTCGGCGGGCTGCTGACCGGCGAGCCAGCACTCTTGGCCGAGTACAGCGTTCTCAGTATCGCCATCGGCGCGGCGGGCACATATGTCAGCGCCGCGCACGGCCGGATGCGACCCGCGGAGGAAACGGCGCTGTACCTTGACGCGGGGGCGATCTTCTTTGCCGTCGTCGCAGCCGTTGCCGTCCTTGGGGCCAGTGTGGCGACCGATTCGACCGGCGTCGGCATCATGACTCACGCTGCCTTCTTCCTCGGGCTCGTGTGCGCGACATTGCTCCTTGATCTGTCAACGCGCGTGCCGCTGCGCTTCGTTGGCCCGTGGGAGGTGCTTGCCGGCGTCGCCCTGGGCGGCATCGGCTACGTTGGCTTGCTATCGCCCGGCATCGAGCAGCTCCGACCCCTGCTCCACCCGACGGTGGCGCTCGGCGTGCTCCTCGTCGGGCACGGCGGAAGCCATTGGAACGCCGATGAGGACGATGGGCGGCGCTATGCCACTATTGCCGCATGGCTGCGGGGGATGTTGCCGCTGGGCAGCGCCGTGCTGACAGGTGTGCTCATCGTGGCCCTCATTACGCAGCCCACGTTGGTCATCGGCCCCATGCGCATTGCTGTCGCTATGGCCCTGGGCCTCGTGATCGTCTTCGCCATTGCCAGGCAGACGCTGCTGCTCGCCGACCGAGAGCGCGTCATCCGCCACGAACGCCAATTGGCCGATGAGCTGACCGTGGCCGAGGCGCAGTACCGCTCAGTGGTCGAGCGTGTGCCCGGAGTGGTCTATGTCGCCGATGCGGGCCAGAACGGGCGATGGCATTTCGTCAGCACGAAGATCCAGGAGCTGCTCGGCTACACGGCCGACGAGTGGACGGCCGACCCGACGCTCTGGTTACAGTGCATCCACCCGGGGGACCGTGACCGCATGATCCTGCTCGAGCAGGGAGATGCAGAACGGATCGATACGAAGGGTCAGCGCTCGGAGTATCGGCTCATGGCGCGCGACGGGCGGGTGGTGTGGGTGATCGACGACGAGGCCATCATCTCGCGCGACGCCGACGGCAGGCCGTCTGTGGTGCAAGGGATCCTCGTCGACATCAGCGATCGCAAGGACCTCGAGGACCAGTTGCGTCACCAGGCCCTGCACGATCCGCTGACTGGGCTGCCGAACCGGGTGCTCTTCGTTGACCGCGTGTCGCACGCGCTGGTCCGGCGCGGCGCCGATGATCGCGCGATCGCCGTCCTGTTCGTGGACCTTGACGACTTCAAGGGCATCAATGACACGCTCGGCCATGCCGCCGGGGACGAGCTGCTACGCCTCGCTGCCGCCCGCCTCTCCGGCGTGCTACGCGCCGAGGACACGGCGTGCCGCCTCGGCGGTGACGAGTTCGCGTTCCTGCTCGAAGATGCGCAGGGCGCACACGCCGGGGACGTGGCCGCTCGCATCCTCGCCGCGCTCGCGATCCCGTTCGAGCTACGCGGCCAGACAGCGACCCTCTCGGCCAGCATCGGCATCGCCATCCGCAAAGGCCTTGGCGATGTGGTCGTTCCCGCGGACTCGGCCGACGAGCTTCTGCGTGACGCCGATACCGCCATGTACGCCGCGAAGTCGCTGGGCAAGGGGCGCGTTCAGGTCTTCGAGCGAGGAATGGAGGAGCCGATCGCCCGGCGTCGTGAGCTCTCCAACGCACTCGCCCATGCCATCGCGTCGGACCAGTTGTTCCTCGAGTACCAGCCCATCGTCGACATGCGCGATTCGTCGGTGCTCGGGGTGGAAGCGCTGGTTCGCTGGCACCATCCGCAGCTCGGGCGGTTGATGCCCGCAGATTTCATCGGCCTGGCGGAGTCGAGCGACCTGATCGGTCCATTGGGCGACTGGGTCATGCGCCATTCGGTGGCCGACCTGGCGGGGGGCACCGGGCTGCTCTCGGTCAACGTGTCGGCCCACCAACTCGGCTCCGGCGCGCTGCCGCTGCTGGTGGAGGAAGTGCTGCGGACGACCGGCATGCCGCCATCTCGCCTCATCATGGAGCTCACCGAGAGCACCCTGGCGTCGGCCGGAGCCGGCGCCGAGACCGAGCTGCAACGCGTGCACGATCTCGGGGTCCGCATCGCCCTTGACGACTTCGGCTCCGGCTATTCGTCGCTCGAGTATCTCGGGCGGCTGCCGGTCGACATCCTGAAGATCGACCGCTCCCTGGTCGAGCGGGTGCACGATGAGCCTCAGCGCCAGGAGGTGCTGCGCGCCATCGACCACATCGCGACCAAGCTCGGCCTTGAAACGATTGTCGAGGGTGTGGAGCTGGAGGCACAGCGGGTGGTGCTGCTCGAGCTCGGCTTCAGGCAGGCCCAGGGCTTCCTGTTCGCTCCCGCCCTGCCGCTCGACGAGGTCCCCGTGGTCTCGGGTTCCCTGCGCCGCGCCTCGTAAGCTCTCCCGCGTTTCCCCCGGTGAAGCTAACGACGCTCGCGGCTCTCACATCGGAATTCACCCGGTGAAGCTAACGACGAGGCTGTCGGCCCTCCTGTGCGAATCCGGTCATCCGGTACAACGCACGACCACTTAAAAGCCGAATCCGCTCGTCTCTTCGCCGATACCTTCGCCCTGTGAAACGACTACAGGAACACGAGCCCGTTGGCGCCTGGATCCCGACCGGTTCGGAGCGCCGAGAGCACGGCTCGCGTACCGAGCGGAAAGTTGAGGCGAATGAGATCCGCGGCGGAGGTGACCGCGAGCCGGTTGGCCCGACTGCGTCGAACGACGATGAACAGTCGCGGAATCTGCGCATCCCGCTGCTTCAAGATCGCGGCGCGCAATTGCGCCTGGCAATCGTGGAATCTGGTGTAGCACTCAATCCCGCACAGGCAAGAAGGCAATCGGACAAGCGCGTCGAAGGCGCGTCGGTCGCTCGATCCGGGCGTGGTCACGACCGGATGTTCGAGTTCCATTGAGGCTTGGCCTCCAATTGCTACGTGGAAGTCTCGAACCAGGCGTACCTGTGGGCCGTCGCGGATCGGATCATCGGCTGGATAGAGGGCATATCGTGCCCGAAGACCGACTGCGTCGGCATGGATGGCGAGTGCCTCCGGCCTCGGGCCGGGGCCGATCGCGCGCTCCGTGCGCAATATGGTCGCCGCGGAGACGCCGACGATTCTGCCGAGTTCCTTCAGCGTCTTACCCGATTTGAGGCGAGCCGTGCGCAGATCGTCGCCTCCCTTTTCGATGTCGCGGCGTATGAGCCACGCCGCACGACTGGCTCGACGTTCTCTGCTCGTCATGCGGACCATCATGCCGACGATCGCTTTTCTGCCCATTACCGGCCGCTTATCGGCGAGATTTCACCCGGTGGAGGTGACGACGAGGTTTGCCGCGTTCCCGTGCAAATCCGGTCATCCCGTGCAACGCACGGCCATCGAAGGCCGATATCGCTCGCAGTTTGGCTGTTATCTCCGCCGGGTGAAACGATGCGAGCTGACAGAGCAGCCGGCATGCTATGCGGCCTCGATGTCGACGACGGAAAATCGGCGCGCAGCGGACTCAGTCAGGCACGCGCCGATAGAGCACGGTTTGCCAGCCGATCGAACGGTGGTGGAAGCGCCGTTCGAAGCCCGCGGCGCGGATTCGCGCGTCGATCTCACGCTCAGGATGGATGTAAAAGCGGAACCGCTGCCGAAAGACGCGCATGACCACGTTGCCGGTCCTCACCACAAACCGCGTCCACCATCGATCGTTCGGATAGACGAGGCCAAGGAGCCGATGCGCCCGCTCGCTCGACCGGCCGATCAGCGCTTCCCAGTCGCCATAGCAGCAAACCACGCGGTCGAGCGTGACGATATCGGCCGGCGCGACCTGATCGGCGATGCGCACGAAGTCCCCGTGCCGCACCGTGACCCGGTCGCCGAACCCGCGCCGCTCGAGCTCCTCGTGGGCCGCCGCGGCATACGCGCGCGACGCGTCGACATCGGTCAAGCGAGCTGCTCCGGCGCCCAGCAGCTCGGCACCGATGACGCCGACGCCACCTCCGATATCGACCACCGAGGTGCCTTCGACGCCCTCCAGCACAATCCGCTCGATCAGCCGGCGGGTCGCACCGGACGGGCCGTTGCGTCGATACTCGGCAAGCTCGCGACGCGCGGCTCGGTCGTCGAACAGTGCGTCGTAATCGGGCTCGCAACATTGGGGCGGCATGCGGCCATCATGCCTTTGCTCAGGCGGCGCTGCATCAGGTGGTACGGGATGAAGCCGGCTCGACTCCTCGCGTGAGCATCAGCTTTGTGAGCGCCTCGACGATGTGCGGAAGCTCATCGTCGGCATGCGCCTGCGCGTCCCGGAAGCATTGGGCGGCCGCCGGCCGATCTCCGCGCTCGGCGTAGCGCTCACCGAGCTCGACCAGCAGGTCGACGTACCGGCGACGCAGGGCGACGCGACGGTCCTCGACATCGGCGCTGTCGCCGTAGAAGGGGCAGTCGTCGAGGTAGTCACCGCGATAAAGGCGACGAGCCTGCTCGAGCGCCTGGATTCCCGCGACTGGCGTGGCGCCACGTGCTTCGGCAAGCAGGCGCTCGAACTCGGCGACGTCGCTCCAGGCGATGATCCCTGCATCGAGCCGATAGCGATCGTTGTGGAAGATGATCGCCGCTGTTCCCTCGCGCCGCCGCCGACCCGGTTGGAGCATCGAGCGCAGCCCGAGCATGGTGCGGTGGAAGGCGACATCCGCTCGGTCCAGATCGACGTCCGGCCAGACGAGCTCGATGATCTCGTCCTTTCCCGCTCCGCGCTCGCCTCGATCCAGGAGGAAGGCGAAGATGCCCTCCGCCTGGCGCGATCCCGCCTTTTCACCGCCCCAACGCCGCAGTGGTTCGCCATCGCGTTCCGCGCGCAGCGATCCAATGGCATGCACCACCAGGCCACGCTCGGGCGATGCCGCGTCAACGAGGGATTCGGTCAGCGCCGCTCCTCGCGACTCGACCTCATGA
>JACDHU010000200.1 GCA_013820865.1 Chloroflexota bacterium | reverse complement strand
GGTCGATCCTACGTGGCGCCATGCGCGATGCCTCCCGGATCGAAGGTCCGGTCATGGCCAGTACGCGCGGCGACGGTCAGCCGGCGTAACGGGTGATCACCGAGGCGGCGTTCTGGCCGCCGAAGCCGAACCCGTTGACCATGACCACTGAGACGGGCTGCGTTCGCGCGACGTTGGGCACGTAGTCGAGGTCGCAGTCGGGATCCGGCGTTTCCTGGTTGATCGTGGGCGGGATGATCCCGTCGCGGATGGCCAGTACCGCAGCGAGCGCGGAGATCGCCCCAGCCGCGCCGAGCGTGTGACCGATCATGCTCTTGTTGCTGCTCACCGCCAGCCGATCGGCGTGCGGCCCGAATGCAGTGCGGATGGCCTTCGTCTCCGTAGCGTCGTTGAGCGGTGTCGATGTGCCGTGCGCCATGACCACCTCCACCGCCTCCATCTCGAGCTGCGCGTTTCGGATGGCGCGCCGCATGGCGAGCATGGCGCCGTAGCCGGATGGATCGGGCGCGGAGATGTGAAATGCGTCACCGGTGAGTGCGCCGCCGGCGACCTCGGCCAGGATCGGCGCGCCGCGGGCCTCCGCATGCTCGGCGGCCTCGACCACCATGATCGCGGCAGCCTCGCCGAAGACGAACCCGTCGCGCTCGGCGTCGAAGGGCCGTGAGGCGCGCGCCGGATCATTGTTGCGCTTCGACAGCGCACCCATGTTCGCGAGTGCGGCGATCGAGACCGGCATGATGGCGCTCTCCGTGCCGCCGGCGATGACGACGTCGACGTCGCCATGCTCGATGAGTCGTTGAGCCTCCACGAATGCCTGGACGCCGGCCGCGCAGGCGGCGACCGAGGTGATGACCGGACCGCGGGTGCCGTTCTGGATGCTGACCTGGCAGGCCGCCATGGACGGCGACATCATCGGCACCATGAACGGGCTGACCCGGTTCGCGCCCCGGTCGCGCAGCGTCACCTCACCGATCGCGACCTCGTTCACGCCGCCGCCGCCGGTATTGACCACGACCGCGATGTCGTCGCGATTGTGATCGCCGACCTCGAGCTTCGCGTCGTCGATCGCCTGGCGCGCTGCCGCGACCGCGAGCTGGGCGAACCGGCTCATGCGCCGTGCCTGCTTGAAGTCCATCCAGTCGGTCGGGGCGAAGCCCTTGACCTCGGCGGCGATGCGCACCTCGAGCTCAGAGGCGTCGAACTGCGTGATCGGTCCCACCCCGGAGACCCCGGCGGTCAGGTTGGACCAGAAGGTGGCCACGTCATTGCCGATGGGCGTGATGGCACCCATCCCGGTGATGACCGCACGCCGCGCCGGATCCCGTTTCATGCGTCCCAACGACGGAGGATGACGGTCGAGTTGTGGCCGCCCAAGCCCATCGAGTTGGACAGCGCGACGTGCACGTCGGCGGCGCGCGCCTTGTTCGGGACGTAGTCGAGCGTCAGCTCCGGATCGGGATGACGGAGGTTGATGGTCGGCGGAATGGAGCCGGTGGAGACGACCTTGGCGCACACGAACGCCTCGATGGCGCCAGCAGCACCCATGGCGTGCCCGGTCATCGACTTGGTACTCGAGACCGCCAGCCGGTCCGCATGCTCACCGAATACATCGCGAATGGCCATCGTCTCGTATCGGTCGTTCAAGGGCGTGGAGGTTCCATGCGCGTTGATGTAATCGACCGCTTCTGGACCGATGCCGGCGCGCACCAAGGCGGCGCGCATGGCCCGCTGATTGCCCTCGCCCCGTTTGGCCGGTGCGGCCATGTCGAACGCATCGGCGGAAGAACCGTAACCGATGACCTCGGCGATCGGTTGTGCGCCCCGCGCGAGGGCGTGGGCGAGCTCCTCCAGGACGAGGACCGCGGCGCCCTCGGCCACCACGAACCCGTCTCGGGTCGCGTCGAACGGTCGCGATGCCATGGCGGGGCTGTATGCGCCCGAGTCGGGATCCTTCGGCGAGCCGAGTGCCCGCATCTGGCTGAAGCCGGCGAACACGAGCGGCACGAGGGGCGCCTCCGTGCCGGCGCCGAGCATGAGGTCGGCCTGGCCGCGCACGATGGCCTCCATCGCCTCGCCGATGGCATGGCCGCCCGTCGCACACGCGCTCACGACGGCCATGTTTGGTCCACGCAACCCGTACTGGATCGCCACCTGGCCGGATGCAGAGTCGGGAAGCATGTGCGGCAGCATGAACGGCGAGACCCGGCGCGCTCCTCGCTCGACGAGCGTCTTGTGTCCTTCGAGCAACATGCCGATGCCGCCGATGCCGGTCCCGAAGACCATGCCGGTGCGGTCCGCGTCCACCTCGTCGCTGAGTCGACCGTTGTCACCCAGCAGGCCGGCGTGCTCGAGCGCCTCCCGCGTGGCCGCCACGGCGAAGTGCGTGTTGCGGTCGTGGCGTCGGACGTCCTTGGGCTCCATCGTGTCGGTGGCATCGAAGCCCTTCACTTCGCCCGCGGCATCGACATCGAAGGGCGCCGCGTCGAACAGCGTGATGCGGGCGATTCCGGACCGGCCGTGGACCAGCCCGTCCCAGGTAGCCTCGGCGCCGATGCCGACCGGCGAGACGACGCCCAGCCCGGTCACGACGACGCGACGATCCGTCACGCTGGCGCTTCGCGCAGGCCCGCCAGCCAGGATCGGTCGGCGGAGAGGTCGACCTGGTGCGTGCCGGACTCGGGGCTGATGCGGCGGATGAGGCCCGAAAGGACGCGGCCCGGACCGACCTCCACGAAGTCGGTGATGCCGCTGCCGACCATGCTGCGCACGCTTTCCGTCCATTGCACGCCGTGCACCAGGTGTTCGGTCAGTTCGACGCGGAGGCCGTCGGCGGTGCTGATGATGGTCGCGTGAACGTTGCCGAGCATGGGCACCTGCGGATCGCGGAACGGCACCCTGGCGAGGATCCTGGCGAACTCGTCACGGGCGCGGCGCATGAGCGGTGAGTGGCTGGCCACGCTGACCGCCAGGCGCGCGGCCTTGCGGGCTCCGACCGTCTTGCTCATTTCCAGTGCGAACACCAGTGCCGGAATGACGCCCGACAGGACGATCTGCCCCGGCGCGTTGGCGTTGGCCACGCTGATCTCGCCGTGCTCCCGGGCCGCGTCCACGATCTCGCCGACCTGCTCATCCGACAGGCCGATGACGGCACCCATGCCGCCCGCAATCCCGCGCTCCTGCATGATCCTGCCGCGCTCGCGGACCAGGCGCAGCGCATCCGCGTAGTCGATGGCGTCGGCGGCGACCGCGGCGGCGTATTGCCCGGCCGAGTGACCGGCCATGGCGCGCGGAATGAGCTCGATGCCGGCTTCGCGAGCCTCGTCGCGCAGCGCCTGGAGATAGGCGTAGCTCGTGGCGAGGATGGCGGGCTGGGCGTTGATCGTCAGGTCGAGCTCGTCGGCAGGGCCTTCGAGGATGAGCCGGGACAGTGGGATGCCGAGGGCGGCATCGGCTCGTTCGTAGGCCGTTGCCGCGGAAGGAGATCGCGTAATCAGGTCTGCGCCCATGCCGACGTACTGGGAGCCCTGACCGGGAAAGACGAAGGCGATGCTTCTCATTCTCGGGCCACGTAGCGCGCGACGACCTCGGCGAGCACGGGGAGGCCGAAGGACAGAGCGCTGACCGGGAGGCGTTCGTCGTGGCCGTGGAAGAGCTCCAGGAATGGGAAGTCCGGCTCGAGCCGCAGGGGAGCGAAGCCGTAGCACGGGATGCCGAGCTGGGCCAGGGCCTTGGCATCGGTCCCGGGGGTGATCATCATCGGCACCGAGGTCGCGTCCGGATCGGCGGCGCGCAGCGCTTCGTGCATGAGGGCCACGATCTCGGCGTCGGCTGGCCACTCGGTGGCGGGCAGGCTCACGATCGCTTCGACCACGGCGTCGTTGCCGACCACGGCCTGAAGC
>JACDHU010000020.1 GCA_013820865.1 Chloroflexota bacterium | reverse complement strand
GTGCCCACCTACTCTGCGAGGAGTTCCTTGAGCGCGCCCAGGCGCTCGCGCCACAGAACCTTCATCCGCTCGACGGCAGAAGCGTCCGGCAGTTTCTCGTGCGTCAGCGTGACCTGGGTCTTCGCACCGCCCTTCGCCGCGAGGAGGACGACGATGCGCGATGGCGGATCATCCCAGTCGAAGCGCAGGGAGCCGCCGCGGGTCGTGGCGCGGGGACGCATCGGCGCATCCGGCAGCCACTCGGAGCGCAGCGACGCATCGGTCAATGCGACCGTGATCCGGTCAGGCCCTACCGCCATGGTGCGAGTGACGCTCGCGGAATACCCTCCGGCGACCTGGTGTCGCGCACGGATGCCGCGAGCACGCTCGTAGCCCACCGTCACCGATTGGGCCCACCATCCGCCGATGCCGTGCTCGGACACCAGCCAACGCGCGATCTCGGTGTGGGTCTGGCCGGTCGCGCCCCAGGCGTCGAGGATCTCGAGCCATTCGGCAATGCTCTTGCCAGAACCGCGCCGGAGGGCGTCATCGGTCATGCCGGTGAGCTCGATGGCGTCAGGTGGTGGCGGCTCAGCCTTGCGGAGCACATGTGCTCGGGCGGCCGTGTAGGACTCGCCCGTTCGGGTGGCGCGCGTGCGGACACGGCGCTTGAGGGTCTTCTGCGTGGTCATCGTCTGGACTTCCCTTCGCTGGGCACGGCACGCTCCGACTCACGCTCTGAGCGCCCCGCGCACGAAGGCGAGACGATGTCGATCCCGAGGAAGCGAGTTCCCCTTTGCCTCGCGCGGCCGACGGCGTGAGCGCCGGAATCGAGGTTGGGCGCGGGATGCGCCACTCAGGTCAGGATACCCGCCCCGTCAAGGAACCAGGTCGACCAGTGCTTCCAGCTGTTCGCGGGTGATCGGTCCCTCGCGCAGAATGCGGGCTGGCGTCACCGACAGGTCGACCACCGTCGACGCCACCCCGCCGGGCACGGCACCACCATCAAGGATCGCGGCGAGCTCGTCCTGGTCCGTTGCAAACGCGATCAGCACATCGTCGGCGCCGAGCGTTTCGGGCTCACCCGAGCGGTTCGCGCTGGTCACATAGAGCGGACCCGTGGCACGGATGAGATCGAGCGCGACGGGATGGTCCGGGGCTCGAAATGCCTGGGACTCGTCGGTGTCCTCCGGTCCCGGCAGCACGAGCGTGAGCGCGCCGGGCCAGAACCTCGCGGCCAACGCGCGTGCCCGATCATCCGCACCGGTGACCTGCGACAGGTCGGCCACGAGCATGGGGATCCGCTTATCGACCGGTCGCTGCTTCAGTGCGAACAACGTGGGAAGTTGCTCGCGCTCGGAGACAGCTACGCCGTAGACCGTATCGGTCGGAAGGGCCACGACGGCACCGCCGCGCAGCAGGTCCGCGGCCCGGGCGATTCCGGCCGGGGTCGGCGCCAGCACATCGGTCATGCGTTGGAGTCTGACAGGCCGATGCGGACCACTCGCGGAATCCCCGCCAGATCGGCTTCGAATGAGACCGATGCGCCCGCGGGCGCCAAGGCTCGCACGACCGCCGCCTGGTCGGTGCCGATTTCGAGCAGCACGGTGGCGGCGGGTGCTGCCCGGGTTGGGACCTCATCCAGGAGGCGGCGGATGATGTCCAGGCCATCGGGGCCGCCGTCGAGGGCCAGGCGCGGCTCATGGGCCAGCGAACCGGCGGCCGTGTCAACCTCGGCCGTCGCAACGTACGGCAGGTTGGCGATGATCACGTCCGGCCGCGGCAGTCGTGCGCCGGCGGCTTCCAGGAGATCGCCACCCTCCAGATTCACCGATCCGCCGACCCCGTGCGCCGCGACGTTCTCGGCGGCGAGCTCTGCGGCATCGGGGGACAGGTCCGTTGCGATCAGGGTGAGGCGCCCGGACTGGAGTGCCTCACGGAATTCGAGCGCGAGCACCACGGCCACGGCTCCCGAACCGGTCGCGACCTCCCAAGCGACAACCGGCACATCAGTCTGAGCCAACGTAGCTGCAACCTCGCGAATCGCGGCATCTGCGAGGAGCTCCGTCTCGGGCCGCGGAATCAGCGCGCGGGGATCGGTCTTGATGCGGAGGGAGCGCCACTCTTTGAAGCCGCGGATGTACGCAATCGGCTCGCCAGCGGCACGGCGCGCCAACGCTCGCTCCAAGGCTGCTGGTTCGCTGACGGCATCCTCGGGGTGCGCCAGAAGCCACGCTCGATCACGTTCCTCGAAATGCGCGAGGAGCACCTCGGCGTCGAGCCGTGGTGTCGGTGATCCACTGGCTCGGAGCCTACTCGTACCGGCGAGCAGAGCCGCGCCGATCGTCGGGGTTCCCGTCAAACGGCACCCCCTGTGCCATTAGCCGAACCACGGAACCCGGTCACCCCCACGCGGTCGGCGTGACGCGGAGCGATCGTGCAGTCCACGGTGTCCAATCTATCGGTCATTCTTCACGCGGGACCGATACTGCGCGCCGTTTGGCCCATGGAGTGAACACCACTGCGCACGAGCGGCACGCCGGCGTGCGCGTCACGCTCATCTGTGACCCATGCAGAGGACAAACGCAGCGCGCCGAGCCGCTCGCGTGACGAATGGCCCATTCAGTGATCAGCGGCTGGCATGCGAGGCCCCTGCGTCACGTGGAGGCGTCGTCGCCGAGGTCCTCCAGGCGTCGGGCCTGGTCAGCCTCGATGAGCGGCTCGATAAGGCGATCAAGGTCACCTTCGAGCAGGCCGGACAGGTTGTGGACGGTCACCCCAATGCGGTGATCGGTCACGCGGTCATCGGGGACGTTGTAGGTCCGAATCTTCTCCGATCGCTCGCCGGATCCGACCTGGGAGCGGCGCTCTTCCCCACGTTCGGCCGCCTGGCGAGCCTGCTCAGCCTCCAAGAGGCGGGCACGGAGCACCGACATGGCCTTGGCGCGATTCTTGTGCTGGCTCTTCTCGTCCTGGATCGCGACCATCATGCCGGTAGGCAGATGGGTGATCCGCACGGCCGAATCGGTGGTGTTGACGCTCTGCCCGCCGGGACCGCTGGACCGATACACGTCGATCCGCAGGTCCTTCTCATCTATCTGGAGTTCGACCTCGTCAGCTTCCGGCAGGACCGATACGGTCGCGGTCGAGGTGTGAATGCGTCCCTGCGTCTCCGTCGTCGGAACGCGCTGGACGCGGTGCACGCCGGACTCGAACTTCAGGCGCGAATAGGCACCATCGCCGCGCACCTCGACGATGATCTCCTTGAGGCCGCCGCCATCGGACTCCGATGAGGTCATGACGTCGATCTTCCATCGCTGGCGCTCCGCAAAGCGGGCGTACATGCGATACAGGTCCGCAGCGAACAGCGCCGCCTCATCGCCGCCCGTACCGGCTCGTACCTCCACGATGACGTTGCGCTCGTCGTTCGGGTCGTTCGGGATCAGCGCGAGGCGGAGGATGGCCTGGAGCTCCGACGAGCGAACGCCCAGGCGCTCGATCTCCTCGCGCGCCATGCCGCGCATCTCCTCGTCGGAATCGCTGGCCATGGCACGTGCGTCGTCCAGCTCCCCCAACACGGTGCGCCATTCGCGCAGACCGGCGACGATCGGCTCAAGGCGCGACAGCTCCCGGCCGAGATCCGCCAGCAGGGCCGGGTTCGAGGCCGCCTCCGGCGTCGAGAGCTGTGCGGCGATCTCGTCGTAGCGCGCCTCCAGCTCGGCCAGCCGGTCGATCATGCCCGTGCGGCGGCTGCCGCCTCACGATCAGAGGCGAGGCACGACTCCAGCGAGGCGATGCTGACCTCGAGCATCGAACGATCCGGGGGGCGAGTGGTCAGCGACTGGAGCCAGAGCCCCGGCGCGTAGATGGCGCGCACGAGCGGATTCCCGTAGTGACGCGCGCCGAATCGGACGAGCTCGTAGGCGAAGGCGGCGATGATCGGCACCAGGATGATGCGGCTGGCAATGAGCGCCCACAGCGGCACGCCGGCGCGCGGGATCAGGCTGAAGAAGAAGATGCTGATCACGACCACGATGAGGATGAAGGTCGTCCCGCATCGGGTATGCGCGGTGCCGAAGGCGTCGACCTCCTCGGGCGTCAGGGGCTTATCGGCCTCATAGGCGCTGATGGCCTTGTGCTCCGCGCCGTGGTAGGCGAAGACGCGCTTGATATCGGGCATGAGGCCGATGACGAAAATGTAGGCGATGAAGATGACGAGCCGGATCAGGCCCTCGACCGCGTTCGCGATGAAATCCGAGTTCGCCGCCTCCTCCGCGAAGGTCGACAGAAACAGCGGGAGCACGAAGAAGAGACCGATGGCGAAGCTGAGGCTGAACAACATGGTCAGCGCGATGGCGCCCTTGCCGAGCTCGACGTCGTCCTCTTCCGCGGCGATCGAAGCCGAGCGCATGAGCATGCGGGTACCGATGACGAGCGTCTCGTACAACAGGAACATGCCGCGCAGGAACGGGATCTTGATGAGCTTCCGATCCGCCGACAGGGCGGCCGGCAATGGCTCGCTCATCGTCTGGATCTCACCCGATGGCGGACGCACGCTCATGGCCACCGTGGTGCGGCCACGCATCATGACGCCCTCGATGAGCGCCTGTCCGCCATAGAAGAAGTCCGGCATTCGGAAGCGCCGCTTGCCATCGGCACCGGTGACAGCTCCGATGACGAGCGGGCCGGCCGCGATCAACAGCTCGGGGATGAGGAAGAACAGGTGGGGCGCAAGATGCGCCGGCCACCGGTTCGGGCGGCGCCGCATCCTGGGGGTCAGCGCAGGGAGCGCTCCAGGCGCTTCTGGAATCGCTCGACCTGGCCCGCGGTGTCAACGATGTTCTGCGTGCCCGTGTAGAACGGATGACACTTGTTGCAGACCTCGACGCGGATCTTCTCCACCGTCGAGCCGACGGTGAACTCGTTCCCGCACACGCAATGGACCTGCGCCTGCTGGAACTGGGGGTGAATCTCGGCTCTCATCTCTTCGTGCTCCGATTGCGTCACGCGGTCGGGAACTCTCCGACCTCGATGCTGACGCGCTTCTTGGTTCGAGTGGCGTGGGTGAAACGGACCTTGCCGTCGGCGGTGGCGAAGAGCGTGTAGTCGCGCCCCATCCCGACGTTGTCGCCCGGGTTGAATGTGCTGCCGCGCTGCCGAACGATGATCGTTCCCGATCGGACGAGCTGACCGTCGCCGCGCTTCACGCCGAGTCGCTGGCCAACGCTGTCGCGGCCGTTCCGGCTGGATGAGCCGGCCTTCTTATGTGCCATCGATTACTCCTTGGCCTTCGCGGCCTTCGCGGCCTTCGCCGGGGTGGCGCGCTTTCGAGGCGCAGCCTTCGGCTTGGCCTCATCGGTCGAATCGGTCTTTGCGGCCTTCGCCGTGCCTGCCTTGGCCGCGGGCTTGCGGGCCGGCTTCCTGGTTGCCGTCTCGGTCTTGGCCTCGGTGGCGGTATCGGCCTTCGCGGGCTTTTCCGCCTTTTCCGGCTTGTCGGCCCTGGTCGACTTGCCGTCCGCGTTGATCTCGTCGATCCGAACGCGGGTCAGGTGCTGGCGATGCCCGTTCTTGCGACGGTACGTGGCCTTCTGCTTGAACTTGAAAATGATGAGCTTCGGGCCCAGCGCCTCGCCCAGGACCGTGCCGCTCACCGTGGCACCGGAGACCGTCGGCATGCCGACCGTCACCGCCTCGCCGTCACCGACGAGCAGGACACGATCAAAGGTGATGGTGGCGCCGTCATCTACCCCGGGGCGCTCGATGATGAGCTCGCTGCCGGCCTCGACGCGGTACTGCTTCCCACCGCTGCTGACGACGGCGTACATGCTGCTCTCCTGGATCTGGCAAAGGCGTGTCTGACGCACACGAAAACGGGCCGAGTGTTCAGCCCGCGGAACTTCCGAGTTTACCGAGCGATCGGAGGAGTGTCAACGAACACGAGCCGCGTGCGAACCGCGCGCCTCGTCTTCAACGGCAGGTCGAGCGCATGAATGACGTCCTCGGGCCGACCCGCGCCGCTGGGATCCAGGCGCAAGACGGTGCGCAGGCGGGCCGTGTGCGCCTTCTCGTCAACCTCGAGCACCTCCACGTCCTCGATCAGCGGGCGCAGGTCTCGCTCGCCCGCATCACTCCGTCGCTCGCTCTCCCCTCGGCGTCGCTTGCCCTGCAACTCGCCGGCGGACAGGAGACGGACGACGGCACCACGCAGCGCGTCCGACGTGAGGGCGTCATCGCCAGCCACGTCGATCTCGTACTCCGCTCCGCGCAGTTGGGATGCGGCCGACGGGAAGCCGTGCCACACCTCCTTGGCGTCGCGCAGCTCGATGCCATCAGGAAAGAGCTCGCCGGCTGCGGTGATCCGCTCGTGGGGCACGAGGTCATCGAAGTAGGCTTCGACGACCTCGCCGCGCAGCTCGAGGCCAATCGGCAGGTTGGCGGCGAGCTTGATGCGCGGCCGTGGCTTCAGCGCGCGGGTGTATGCGAGAGGGAGGCTTGCCTCATTGAACGAGCGCTCGAGCTCGTCGACCAGCTCGGCCTGGCGCATGCGCAGGGCCGGCGCGGCGCGGCTGAACAAGAGCTGCCAGCGCTGTCGCGGTGGGGCGTCATCGGATCGTGTTTTCATGGGTCCCGTGATCCTAGCGTCGAAACCGATCCGCGGCCAGTCTCCGCGTGAGCGCCATCTCGCTGCGGGACCGCATTCGCCGCGCCGGCCAGCTGTCAACGAATATATCATTAGTGATATAACGGCTGACAGGACGCCGACGACTCCCCTGACCCGCGTGAGACCCCGAACCCACCCCGTGAGAGAACGGAAAGCGCTGAAGCTGGTCGTTACCTCCGCCCGGTGAAACGCACGCGAAGAACTCGGTCAGAGCGTGGGTTTGTGGCTGCGCATGCGGATCGACTGGAGGATGCCCATCCCGAACATCAGGCTGATGAGGCTGGAGCCGCCGTACGTGACGAACGGCAGCGGAATGCCGGTCACCGGCATGACCCCGATCACCATCCCGACGTTCACCATGAGCTGGAACAGGAGCATGCTGGCCAGCCCGACCGAGATCATCATGCCGAACGAGTCGCGCGCCTGCCAACCGATCAGCAGCACCCGCCACAGCAGCAGTCCGAAGATGGAGAGCACCACGATCCCGCCGACGAAGCCGAGATCCTCCGCGACCACCGTGAAGATGAAGTCGGTCGACTGCACCGGGATGTATCCGCGCTGGTCTTCGCCGCCGACGGTCAGGCCACGTCCCAGCCAGCCGCCGGAGCCGACCGCGTTGAGGGCCTGGACGAGCTGGAAGCAGGCGTCCTGCGCATCGGCATAGGGATCCAGGAAACAGAAGAGGCGCTGGCGCTGGTACTCATGCAGCATCGAAACGACCACCGGCGCTGAGCCGATGACCGCCGCGGCCATGAGTCCCATCCAGCCAAGGCTGGCGCCGCTCATGAACAGCATGCCGATGAGGATGCCCACGAACACGAGGGCGGTGCCGAGGTCCGGCTGACGGAACACGAGAAAGGTGGGCACTGCCATCAGCGCGCCGGCAACAAGGATGGTCGAGAGTCGACCGATGCGCTCACGGCGCGAGGCCAGGTACGCGGCCAGCACCGCGATCATGAAGACCTTGCTCACCTCGCTGAACTGGAAGTCGAGGCCGGCCACGGTGACCGACATCTGGGCACCGAACAGGTTGGTGCCGATGAGCATGGTGATGGCCAGCAGCCCGAGGACGAGGACGTAGATCGGGGCGCCGAGCGTCTGGAGCCAGTGGTAGTCGACGCTGGAGGCCACGAAGAAGAGGGTGAGGCCGATGGCTGCCCACATCAGCGTCTTCACCGTCTGCGACGCTCCCGGGCCGGCTCCCGGATCATTGAAGCCCGCGGAGTAGCCCATCACCACGCCTACCGTGATCAGCAGCACGACGTAGAGGAGCAGCTGGACGTCGAAGTGACGCCAGTCACGCGCCTTGAAGGTCTCGACGAGGGTTGCGGTCGCGACACCCATCGGTCAGTTCGCCGTCACGAGGCTGAAGTCGTTCGGATCCAGGCGCAGATCCTGGTCGAGGTCGTAGTACAGCTGGAGGAAGTACTTGACGACCTCGGCCGATACGTTGCCCGGCACGACTGCCGAGTAGTTGAACGAGACAATGGCCAGGTCGGCATCGGTCGCGCCGGCAGCGCTGGGCAGATACGCCACGAACCAGGAATGGAAGGGCAGCGTGCCTGCCTCGGTCAACTCCCCGAATTCGGCGGTGCCGGTCTTGCCGGACAGGGCGCCGGGCAGATCGAGATCACGGATGTTGTAGGCGTGACCCGACGTGATGACCTCGCGCGCGCCGATGCGCATCGTCTGGAGCGTGGCCGGATCGGCATCGATGCGGTGGAGCAGCTCCGGCGCGTATTCGCGGACGAGGTTGCCGTCGGCATCGGTCTCGCCGCGCACGATCATCGGCCGCATCAGGTTGCCGCCGTTTGCCACGGCCGCATACGAGTTGAGCACCTGCAACGGGGTGACCGCGATCACGTTCTGACCGATGCCGGCCTGCGCCAGCTCACCGGTGAAGACGCCGGCGCGTCCCTGTTGGCGCGCCCATTCCGTGCTGGCGATGATGCCCGGCTCCTCGCCCGGCAGCCGGATGCCCGACAGTTCGCCATACCCGAGTTCGCGCGCCCACGCGGCCAGGGGATCGATGCCGGTCTGGATCGCCATCTGGTAGAAGAACGTGTCGGAGCTCTTGGCGAAGGCATCGACCATTGCGAGCGGTCCGAAGCCCTGTCGGTTCCAGTCGAAGAGGCACTCGCCCTCGGGCGCGCCGGGGATCTGGTAGCAGCCGTACGTCGGCCATTCGCGGCCCGCCGTGGTGACGCCCTCCTCGAGCGCGGCGATCCCGGTCACGAGCTTGTAGGTCGAGCCCGGAGGGTAGATGTCGCTGATGGCGTGGTTGCGCAGCGGCTGATTCTGATCGGCGAGATAGATGTTGAAATCCTCGGTGGTGATGCCGGCGGCGAACTTGTTGTTGTCGTACGCCGGCAGGGAAACCATGGCCAGGATCTCGCCCGTCTGCGGGTTCATGACGGCCGTGACCCCCTGGCTGACGCCGGCCACGTCCATGCCCCATATGAGCGACTGTTCGGCAAGCCGCTGCACCTCGGCGTCGACCGTCAGCATCAGGTTCGTGCCGGACTGCGGCTCCTCGATCGTCTCGATGACCCGAACCAGCCGACCCGACGCGTCCCGCTGCACCAGCTCGGACCCGTACGTTCCGCGCAGCTCCTCCTCGAATGAGGCCTCGACGCCGGCCTTGCCGATCAGGTCGTCGCGCAGGTACCCCTCGTCTTCGAGCGTCAGGAGATCATCGCGCGTGACCGGACCGATGTATCCCACGATGTGTGACAGCAGCGCGCCGCCCGCTGCACCGGTCTCGTCGAGATAGCGGCGAGTCGGCTCCACCGCAACCACGATCCCGGGCAGGTCATCGCTCTCCTCACCGATGAGCAAGGCCGCCTCGCGGGTCACGCCGCGCTCAATCGGGACAAGGTCGAACGGGGATCCCACGAATGCCTCGAGGCGGGCACGCAATCTCGCGCCGCTTGTGCCGGTCAGCTCGGCAACGCGCGCCAGCACGCGCCGCCGGTCCGCGTCCGGAAGATCGGCGGGTCGGACCCTGACGGTCCACGAGGGCGTATTGACCGCTACCGGACTGCCGCTCCGGTCGAAGACCAGGCCGCGCGGCGCAGGAATGGCGACCTCCACCGTCCGATCTGCGACGGCGCGGCCCGTGTACACCTCGCCGTTGACGATCTGGAGCTGGAAGAGCCGGCCCCCAAGCCCCAGCACGAGCAGCGCGGCGACGACGCCGAAGGCAATGAAGCGGCCACGCGAACGTCGAAGGTCAAGGCGTCCGTCGTTCAGGTCGGCCATGGCGCTACCACGCGGCCGATTCATCGGCGATGCGGCGCGACGCGATGGCCCGAGCCGGATAGAGCAGAACCGCACAGATGGCCGCGTTCAGGAAGGCCGCACCGATCACGAGGTCGGTGGGCAGGACCACGGCCGAGGCGTCGGCCACGAGCGTGGCGAGCCCGATCGATCCGATGTCGGCAACGACCGACCCGACGAAGGCGGCGATGATCGGGGTGACCCACACCGCTCTGCCCACGAGGCGACCGGCACCGGCAACGAGCGCGGCCACGACGAGCATGACCAGGGGCACGGAGCCGAGCGCATCGCCAACGAGCAGGTTCGCCGTCAATCCCGCCACGAAGGCCCAGGTGATCCCGGGCATGAAGCCGCCAAAAGCCGTCACGAGCACGACTGCAACGAGCACAAGGTTCGGCTTCACCCCGCCAATGACGATCACCGGGGCGAGCGCCGCGTGCAGAATGCCGACGACGATCGCGAGGAGAGGTCCGAGATACGAGATGGTCGCGCTCCGAGAACCGTGGATGGACTGCTGCCGATGAGTATACGGTCGTGCGAGCTATCCATCCGGATGTGGATAACCATGATCCACGTGAAACAATCGGTTCCGGGAGAATCCCAGGAGCCGGCGTCGGAGCGGCGTCGGGCAAGGTGAAAACTGGTAGAATGACGGTGCCCATTCGGAGCCCATTTAACTCGCAGCGGAGTGCTCGTGGTCCGAGTCACGGCCTGCACAAACCAAAAGGGCGGCGTTGGCAAGACGACCACGGTGATCAACCTGGCTGCCTACCTCGCTCTCTCCGGAACTCGTACCCTCGTCATCGATCTCGACCCGCAGGGAAATGCCACGAGCGGCCTCGGCGTCGATCGGCGCGCTGTCGAACGCTCCTCGTATGAGGCGCTCGTCGATCGCATACCGATCAGTGAGCTCATCGTGAGCACGGCGGTCGAGGATCTGGACCTGGTTCCATCGGCTCCGGCCCTGTCCGGCGCGGAGGTGGAACTTGTCGGGGTCATGGCGCGCGAGCGCCGGCTCGCCGCGAGCCTCGCGGAGCTGAATGGCCGATACGATCGGGTGCTGATCGACTGCCCCCCGTCGTTGGGGTTGCTGACATTGAACGCATTGACCGCGGCGGACGGGGTCCTCATCCCGATCCAGACCGAGTACTACGCCCTGGAGGGGCTGAGCCAACTGGTGAACACCATTCAACGAGTGCGCGAAGGACTGAATCCACGGCTCGAGATCGAGGGCGTGGTGCTCACCATGTACGACGCGCGCACGCGGCTGTCGGCACAGGTCGCGACCGAGGTTCGCCGGCACATGAACGGATCGGTCTATCAGACGGTCGTCCCGCGTTCCGTCCGCCTGTCCGAGGCACCGAGCCACGGCCTGCCGATCGCCCTGTATGACCCGGCCTCGCGCGGCGCGACCGCCTATCGCGAACTGGCCGGCGAGGTCACCGCGCGTGGCTAGTAATGCCACGCGCCCGACGCGCTCATTCGGACTCGGCCGCGGCCTCGACGCGCTCATTCCACGCGGCCGGGACGAGCGCGCCGTCCTCGAGATAGCGCTTGATCGCATCGAGCGCAATCCCAACCAGCCGCGAACGGCCTTCGACGACGATCAACTCGGCGAGCTCGCGGCCTCGATCGCCGTGCACGGCATCCTCCAGCCGATCGTTGCCCGGACGCTGGCCGATGGGACCTACCAGCTCATCGCGGGCGAGCGGCGGCTTCGCGCGGCCCGCATGGCCGGACTCGACACGGTGCCCGTCGTCATCCGCGACGCCAACGATGATGAAACCTCGCTCGAGCTGGCGCTCATCGAGAACATCCAGCGCGAGGATCTCAACGCCATCGAGACGGCGCTCGCCTATCGGCAGTTGATCGACCACTTCGGATTGACCCACGAATCGGTCGCGCGCCAGGTCGGCAAGAGCCGCGTAGCCGTCACCAACGCACTCCGCCTCCTTGATCTCGCCGCCGAAACGCGCCAGGCCATCGTCGAAGGCAGGATCAGCGAGGGCCACGGCCGGGCGCTCGCCGCCATCACCATCCCGGAGCTCCAGCGGGCCGCGCTGAGCGTCGTCCTCGGGCGCGCCCTCAGCGTGCGCCAGACCGAAGAGCTCGTGCGCCGCAAGCGCGACGAGGAGCCGGCGCGGGAACGCAAATCCCTGAGCCATGATCTCCAGGACGTCGAGGCGCAGTTGCGCGGCATGCTGGCCACGAAGGTCGGAATCGTGCGCACGCGGCGTGGCGGGCGCCTCGTCATCGACTTCTACTCGGACGAGGAGCTCGATCGCCTGTATTCCATCATCACCCGCGGAGCCGGCGCAGCAAACGGCGCAACAGCGGGCGAGTCGGCCGCCGGACAAGCGGCATCGGTCCATTCCGACCAGGAGGTTGCCCCACCCACATGACCGTCGAACGAGCCCCGAAGGCGCGCGCCG
Source organism: Chloroflexota bacterium (assembly GCA_013820865.1). Lineage (GTDB taxonomy): Bacteria > Chloroflexota > Limnocylindria > QHBO01 > QHBO01 > JACDBZ01. The sequence continues at coordinate 55 of JACDHU010000020.1, read as the reverse complement.
CCAAGGCGTCGAGCTACAACGCCGCCAGCATCCAGGTCCTCGAGGGCCTCACCGC
>JACDHU010000199.1 GCA_013820865.1 Chloroflexota bacterium | reverse complement strand
GTGTGCCGCCGATGCAGGACACCGAGCACGTGGTGCTCGATCGCGCGCATGCGCTCCTCCTCCTCGATGTCGGCATGGTCGTGGCCCAGGAGGTGGAGCGTGCCGTGAATGGCGAGCAGGACGAGCTCCTCGGTGACGCCCCAATCACCCTCGGCGGCCTGGCGCAGGCCCTGGTCCAGGTCGATCACCACGTCGCCCAGCAGCAACGGGCCCGGCGGGGAGACGCCATCGTCATCGGTCAGGTGAGACGTTCCGCCGTTCACTGACCATTCGTGCAATGGAAATGAAAGGACGTCGGTCGGACCGCGCTCACCCATGTGATCGAAGTTGAGACGCTCCATTTCGGTGTCGCCGCAAAGCGTGAGTTCCACCTCGGTCGCATCGGCCCCGAAGCCCGCCTGCACGGTCTCGCGCACGGCGTCCTCGAGGAGGGCAATGGCAACGTCGGCAGCCAGCGGCTCGACCGACATCGCGATGCGGTCGTGCCCGACCCGGTCGTGAAACGTCACCGTGCAACCCATGACGCGACCATCGTAGTCCCGCGGACCACCCCGACTCAAGCGATCGTGCCTACGCCTGCTCCCGCCGATGATCCATGGGCACCACGTTGTCGGGGTACTTGATCCGGGAGTGATACATCCCGAGCAGCTGCCCGACGAAGGCATCCTTGATCTGCGCGATATTCCTGAGCGTCAGCTCGGCGTCGTCGAGCTGACCATCCTCCACGCGCGCGTCGACGATTCGATCGACCATGCCGCGGATGCTGGCCTCGTCCTTCTCATCGAGTGAGCGCACGCTGGCCTCGACGCCATCGGCCAGCATGATGATCGCGGCCTCCCGTGTCTGCGGCTTGGGACCCGGATAGCGGTACGTGCCCTCGTTGACAAGGTCCGCGCGGCCATCGACCTCGCGCAGGGCCTTCTGATGGAAGTACGTCATGACGCTGGTGCCGTGATGCTGCGGAATGTAGCCGATGACCTGGACCGGCAGTCCGTGCTCGTAGGCAAGGTCGATCCCATCGCGGATGTGGCCACTGATGATGCGCGCGCTGATCTCGGCGGTCAGGTCATCGTGGATGTTGTGTGCCCCGGCCTGGTTCTCGATGAAGGCCAGCGGGTTCTTCATCTTGCCGATGTCGTGATAGTACGCCGCGACCCGAGCGAGGAGCGGGTCGGCGCCGATGGTCTCGGCCGCCCGTTCCGCGAGGTTTCCGACCATCACGCTGTGGTGATACGTGCCGGGCGTCTCGAGCAGCAGGCGTCGCAGGAGCCGATTCGACGGGTTGGCCAGCTCAAGGAGCTGGAAAACGGTCATGATGCCGAACACGTTGCCCAGCACGGCGAAGCTGCCGACCGCCAGGATGATCGAGAGCGCCGCATTCACGATCCCGGCGCCGATGAGTTGCGCGATGCCGGCGAGGTTGCTTCCGGGTTGGTACAGGCTGAAGGCCATGGCCACCGCAACGTTCGTCGCCGCCAGCGCCATGGCAACGCGCACGAAGGCATTGAGCCGTTCGGCGCGGGTGATGGTCAGAAGGGCGGCCAATCCGCCCAGCAGGACGTACACAGCGAGGTCCAGCGCGTCGCGATTCATCACTCCGGCCAGGATGGCGAGCGCACCGGCCATCGCCGCACCCGACGCCCCGGACAGCAGGATGCCGATGAGCAGGACGGTCGCCGAGGTCGGCACCATGAACGCCCACAGCGTCCGGTCGGCGGCGATGCGCAGGGCCACGGCTGTCACCACGAGCGCGAGGACGAAAAGCAGGACCGATCGGTTGCGGTGCCAGATCGCGGGCTCGAAGCGCCACAGAAAGCCGACCAGCAGGCTCGCGAGCAGGAGTGCCACCAGCCCATTGCCGATGATCGTGCCCGCATCGACCAGCGGCCGGGTCAGCCCCAGTTCGTCAAGCGTCTCGAAGGCCTCGACGCTGATGCGCTGGCCCTCTCTGACGATCGTCTCGCCAACGCTTACCTCGACCACCACCGGCGGCATCGCGGCTCGCGCGCGCTCCTCGAGAGCGGCCGTGGCCTCCTCGTTGACGACCTCGGTCGGCTCGATGAAGGCCGCGGCCAGCTCTCCCGCAATGGCGCGCTGCGGATCGGAGATGTCGGCGGTGATGAGCTCGCGGATCTCGGCGCGGACGTCGAGGAGGTCGGCCTGGGCGATCCGATCCGCCAGCGTGGGGTCGAGGGCGGCACGAGCCGCCGAGGCGACCGCCGTCCAGGCCGTGAACGAGAGGCCCGCGACCTCCGACCGATCCGTGAACGAGATCGCCGGAGCGTCGGACGCCAGCCGCTCCATCACCTCGTCGTCGTCGATCGTGCCGGCGTCGCGCAGGCCAAAAATCCGGTCCACGTCGTTGACCATGGAGTCGAAAAGGACGAGCTGGTCCTCTCGGTTGTCGGCGGGCGGCTTGATCTGCTCGGTGAGCGGCGTCACATCGGCTGCGGCCGCGTCGCGGGCCTCCAGGGTCAGCCGTTCAGAGTCGAACGTGGCGTCGCGCGGCGCCCGGATGTCACGCTCCGCCACCTGGCCAACCTCGAGGTTCTCCTGGCCAAGCGTGATGTTCGCCGACAGGATCAGGAACAGGGCAGCGGCGCTGACGGCAATGACGATGAGCGCCCGAACCAGCGCGCCACGGCCGGGCGTGCCATCGAGCTCGGCAAGCGTGCGTGGAATGAACATCGCGCTACGCCTCGGCCAGGAGCCGACGCACGGTCGCGCTCACGAGCCCGCCGTCGGCACGGCCCCTGATCTGTGGCGCCATGCGACCCATGACGCGTCCCATATCGGCCGGGGAAGTGGCGCCGGTTTCCTCGATCGCGGCTCGCACCATGGCCTCGATCTCTTCGGGCATCAGTTGGGTGGGGAGGAACTCGGCCAGGATCTCGGCCTCCTGCTCCTCCGCTGTCGCGCGATCCTCGTGTCCCGCATCGCGGTACATCGCGATGCTCTCACGTCGCTGCTTCACCTGCTTCGTCAGGACATCGATGACCTCGTCGTCGGTCAGGTCACGCCCGTGCGCGATGCGCAGGTTCTGGGCAGCGGCCATCGCCATGCGCAGGGTCTGGGTACGCTGGGCGTCACGCGCGCGCATCGAGTCACGCATGGCGGACTCGATCCGCTCAAGACGAGGCGTGGCATCGGTCTCCGGCGTCATCGGCTTCACCGTCATCCTCCGCTGCGCCGGTCTGGGGTTGGGGGCTGGCGTCTGGCGACTAGGCGCGCGAGGTAACCTTTCGCTTCTTGGCTTCCTTGCGCTTTCGCTTCACGCTGGGCTTCTCAAAGTGCTCGCGGCGTCGTGCCTCAGCCAGGATTCCCGACTGCTGAATCTTCTTGTTGAATCGACGCAACGCGCTCTCAAACGTCTCGTTCTCGCCCACGCGGACTTCTGCCAAACGTCTCGCCTCCTTCCCGCTTCAATGGTTCGTGCCGGTTGCATGGCGGTTCAACCCGCCGGGCACGCAAGCCGATGCAGGGTACCAGCGCAGCCGGAGAGGGTCAATCACGCCCCAACCCTCGACGCCGGCGTTGCCGGAGGTGCTGGTCTCGATGCGACGCGACGCAGACGGGCAGCATGGGCGTCAGCCGGGTGGCCAGCTCATGGGGCGTCCGCCGAGCACATGGAAATGGAGATGGAACACGGTCTGGCCCGACTCCGGGCCGATGTTGGTCACCACCCGATATCCATTCTCCAGTCCCGCGTCGTCCGCAACCCGACGCGCGGCAGCGAAGAGCTTGCCCAGGATGTCGCCGTCCGCATCGGTCAGTGCATGGGCATCGGGGATGTGGCGGCGCGGGATGACGAGAATGTGCGTCGGCGCCTTCGGTGCGATATCGCGGAAGGCGATGACATCGGCATCCTCGTGGACTCGGTCGGACGGAATCTCACCCTTCACGATCTTGCAGAACAGGCAATCGGTCATGACCAGAGCCTAGGCGAAGTCGCCGGTTCGCGACAG
>JACDHU010000019.1 GCA_013820865.1 Chloroflexota bacterium | reverse complement strand
CCCGGAAGGGCAGACAGCGCCGTCATGACGCCGACGATGGCGGTGCCGATGAAGACCGTGGTGCTCGCATCGCCCTCTGTCATGCCGTGCGCGCGCTGGAAGTAGGGCAGCGCCAACGAGGTGGCCGCGTACGCTCCCAGGAACAGGAGCCGGACGACGAGCAGCCACAGCACGCTCGACTGGCGCAGGATGTCGGTGCCCCACGCGGACCGCGCCACGCCGAGCCATGATTTCGTGCGCTGGGGTGCCGCCGTGCCCTCGTGGACGGTCGCCGCCAGGATGATCATGGTCAGGACTTCGACCACCCCCAGGGCCATGGTGGCCGCGAACAGACTGACCGTCGTGACTCCGAGCGTGGCAATGCCGACGCCGGCGATGGTCCCGAGCACAATCATGGTGCCCATCAGCCCGCTCGCCAACCCGACTTGCTTGGCGGGAACGAGGTCCGGAACGTATCCCTGGAACGGACCCTGCGCGGCGTTCGAGCTCAGCTGAAGCAGGAAGTAGAAGGCAACCAGGGCGACGTAGGTCTGCGAGGTTGCGAGTCCGAACAGGAAGACAATGTCGAGCAGCGTGCCCATCACGATGTACGGCTTGCGCCGGCCCCATCGCGTCACGGTGTAGTCGCTGATCATGCCGATCGTCGGCTGGATGAGGATCGGGGCGATGACCCCCACGGTGACCACGATCGCCAGTAGCACCCCGAGGTTCTCCGCGCCGCCGGGTTGGCGGCCGATCATGGCGGGCAGGATGATCTTGTTCAGGCCGCCCCAGATGATCACGATGCCGAACCAATAGATCGACAGCGTCACGAGCTGGGTCAGCGGAAGTGCTCGCGTCGGTCGCTCGATGTGGGCGTCGGTCATCGGTCCATCCAGTGCTGTTGCGCGGAATCTACGCGCCTTGCGTTGCGCAGGCCAGCAGATTGGCACGCGCGTCCTGCGGCCTGACTGCGGTCGAGCGCCGCGGCCGCTACCCTCTCTGGCCACACGGCGCTTTCTGGCCACGAACCTACGACATATCGGCTACCTGCTGGCGTGAGCCGGGCATGGAGGCGCCCCTCGTGCCGGCCGCCAGCCGAAATATCGGAGAGCTGCGGCCCGTAGGGAGGTTCGGGCCAGAAATCGCCGAAGAATCGGCGCGGAGGGCAAGCCCCAGGGCGGCTCACCTTCGGGCGGACGCGGTTGGTACATCTGCTGCCTCTGCGGGCATTGGCCGAGATGTGCACGTGTCTGAGGCCGATCCCACGCTCAAGGACTGGGCCGAAGCTCTGAATTTTCCATCTAATGCGCCGCGGGCGGGCATATGACCCTTCGCACTGCGCGAGGAGCGGCGGTGAGGACAGAGCGTCGGAGCCGATTGACGATCGGGCGTAGAGTCGGGGCAGGAGGGAAGTCGCATGCAGGAGCCCTGTCTCTCATGTGGACGCAACACCGCCGCAGGTTCTCGGCTCTTCAGTGGACGCAAGCGCGGGCGCGACACCAAGGCCGAGACCGACGGCTTCCTGTGCTACGCGTGCCAGCCCGGCTCGGCCGCGACGGGTCCCGAGCAGTCGATCCCGCTCAGTGGTCGATACGTCGTGATCGACATCAGGATCTTGGGGCCTGGCTGATTGGCGCTAGAATCGGCGAGTGATTGATCCTGTCGCCTTCGAGATCGGTCCCGTCCAGGTGTACTGGTACGGGATCATCATCGCCAGTGCCGTCCTCATTGCCGGGCTCCTCGGCACGAAGGTCGCCCGCTGGCTGAACGAGAATCCCGACGACGGCTGGTCGATGCTGCTGCCGGTCATGATCCTGGCCGTGATCGGCGCGCGGCTGTACCACGTCATCCACCAGTGGGAGTTCTACTCCGCCAACCCGATCGCGATCCCGCAGATCTGGAATGGCGGGATCGGTATTCCGGGTGCGGTCGCCGGCGGCGCGCTGGGCATTTACCTGTATAGCCGTTCGAAGGGCATGAATGCGGCGCGTTGGATGGACATCTTCGCGCCGGCGCTGCTGCTGGGCCAGGTGATCGGGCGCCTGGGAAACTTCGTAAACCAGGAGCTGTACGGCCCGCCGACTTCGTTATGTGGCGTCGACTTCCCGCCCTGCCTGCCATTCGGCATCCAGATCGACGCCGAGCATCGCGCCGGGACCCCATGGGACGCCGTGACCTTCCCGGTCGAGACCACGACCTTCGTGCCGCTCTTCGCCTACGAGATGGCGCTCAACCTCGCCGGCATGTTGGTCCTGCTGTTCGTGATTCGCCGCTTCGCTCCGCGCCTCTTTGCGGGCGACGCCACGCTCATGTACATCATGTGGTACGGCGTCGTGCGCAGCCTGCTCGAGACGTACCGGGTCAACAACTGGACCATCCTGGGCGTGCCCACCGCGATGTGGGTCGGCATCATCGGCTCCGTGCTCGCGCTTGCCTGGCTCATCTACCGGCATCGTCGCGGCAACGGTGCGCCCATGATCAGGCCAGCCGAGGAGCCAGAGACCGATGCGCCCGTGCCGCAGCCGCAGGCGGAGCCTTCCGCTGGCTGAGCGGCCGGGCATCCTGCCCGATGTCACGGCGGCCGTCGGCCTGACACCCCTGGTCGCGCTTGACCGGCTCGCCGCCGATGTCCGGCCGCGCATCGTTGCCAAGCTGGAGCACATGAACCCCGGCGGATCGGTCAAGGACAGGATCGCTCTGCCGATGATCGAGGCCGCCGAGCGCGCCGGGTTGCTGAAGCCGGGCGGCGTCATCGTCGAGCCGACATCGGGCAACACGGGCGTCGGCCTGGCCCAGGCCGCCGCGGTGAAGGGCTATCGGTGCATCTTCGTCATGGCCGACAAACAGTCCGAAGAAAAGCGCGCACTGCTGCGCGCCTATGGCGCCGAGGTCGTGGTCTGCCCGACCGATGTCGACCCGTCCGACGAGCGCTCGTACTACCGCGTCTCGGACCGTCTGGCACGCGAGACGCCCGGCGCATGGAAGCCGGACCAGTACTCGAATCCAGCGAATCCGGAGGCGCATTACGAGACCACCGGTCCCGAGATCTGGGACGAGACCGAGGGGCAGATCACGCACCTGGTCGTGGCCCTCGGTACTGGTGGCACGGTGTCCGGCATGGGGCGCTATCTGAAGGAGCGCAATCGGGCGCTGGTCATCATCGGAGCCGATCCAGCTGGGTCGGTCTACTCGGGTGATACGCCCGGTGCCTACCTGACCGAGGGGATCGGCGAGGACTTCTGGCCGGGTACCTACGACACGCGGATCTGCGATGTCGTCGTGCGCGTCAGCGACCGGGACTCGATGCTCATGGCGCGGAGCGCCACGGCTCGCGAGGGCATCCTCATGGGCGAGTCATGCGGCACGGCGCTGTGGGCGGCGCTCCAGGCGGCCCGCTCGATTGACGATCCTGCGGCGCTGTTCGTGGTGATCTTGCCCGACTCGGGGCGCAACTACGTCGGGAAGCTCTACAGCGACCGATGGTTGCGTGAACACGGACTCCTCGGGCCGTACGAGGAGGTCGCCGACTACGACTGGCGCGCGACGTCCGCCGATGTCGTCCTGCGGGGTCCGGAGATTCCACAGCCGGACTGATCCGGGTATCGTTGCCGTCTCACCATGAGCTAGAACCCACGAGCACAGCGAGGAATGACATGACGCACGTCGCAGAGCCGCCGGTCGCCGAGGGCGGGCGGGCGACCGAGCTGGAGCGGGTCAACCACTGGATCAACGGCGCCCGCGTGGCCGGCACGAGCGGGCGGCACGGACCGGTCTACAACCCGGCCACCGGCGAGGTCGCCCGCGAGGTCGACTTCGCATCGGTCGAAGAGGTGGATGCGGCGGTGCACGCGGCCCACGAGGCCTTCCCGGCCTGGCGCGCGACGAGCATCAGCAAGCGGACCGAGATCATGTTCCGCATCCGCAACCTCGTTGAGACGCATCGCGAGGAGATCGCGGCGCACCTGACGCGCGAGCACGGCAAGGTCAGGACCGATGCGCTGGGCGAGGTCGCCCGCGGCCTCGAGAACATCGAGTTCGCGACCGGCATCCCACACCTGCTCAAGGGCGGCTTCAGCGAGCAGGTCAGCAGCGGTGTCGACGTCTACCAGATCCGCCAGCCACTCGGCGTGGTGGCCGGAATCACGCCGTTCAACTTCCCGGCCATGGTGCCGATGTGGATGTTCGCCAACGCCATCGCCTGCGGCAACACCTTCATCCTGAAGCCCTCGGAAAAGGATCCGTCCGCATCGGTCTACATGGCCGAGCTCTGGAAGGAGGCGGGCCTGCCGGATGGCGTCTTCAACGTCGTCCATGGCGACAAGGTGGCAGTGGATCGGATTCTCGAGCACCCCGACATTGCCGCGGTGTCCTTCGTGGGTTCCACGCCGATCGCGCGCTACATCTCCGAGACCGGCACGAAGCACGGCAAGCGGGTGCAAGCGCTGGGCGGGGCCAAGAATCACATGGTCGTCCTTCCTGACGCCGATATCGACATGGCCGCCGATGCCGCTGTCTCCGCCGCCTATGGCTCCGCCGGCGAGCGCTGCATGGCGATCTCGGTGGTGGTCGCGGTTGGCGATGTCGCCGATTCGCTCGTGAGCGCGATCGAGGAGCGGCTGCCGAAGATCAAGATCGGTCCGGGCAACGAGGAAAGCTCGGAGATGGGCCCGCTCATTACCCGCGAGCACCGCGACAAGGTGGCGACCTACCTGGATTCCGGTCCTGCCCAGGGGGCGACGCTGCGGGTGGATGGGCGGGAGCACGTGCTCTACAACGAGAGCCAGGGCTTCTTCCTCGGCGTGTCGCTGCTCGACAACGTGACGCCGGAGATGGAGTGCTATCGCAACGAGATCTTCGGGCCGGTGCTCGAGGTCGTGCGCACACCCGACTATCCATCGGCCCTCAAGATCGTCAACGACAACGAGTACGGCAACGGGACCGCGATCTTCACCCGCGACGGGGGCGCGGCGCGCCAGTACCAATTCGACGTCAATGTCGGCATGGTCGGCCTGAATGTGCCGATCCCGGTCCCGGTGGCCTATTACAGCTTCGGCGGCTGGAAGGCATCGCTCTTCGGCGACCTGCACATGTATGGACCGGAGGGCATCCAGTTCTACACGCGCGCCAAGGTGGTCACCGCGCGCTGGCCCGATCCGGGAACGTCATCGGTCGATCTCGGCTTCCCACGAACGCGCTGATGTCCGACCGTATGGGTAGATGAGGAGAATGTCTGAAGCCTTCCCGGTTATCACCTGCCTGAGGTGAATGAGGGGAACTCGGAGAGGTCGGCGTGCGATGCAACCGACACTCACCTGCGAGAATGGCCGGCACATGCCTGACCGATTCGAGACGCTGGCGGTCCACGCCGGCGCAGAGCCCGACCCGCACACTGGCGCGGTTGTGCCCGCCATCCAGATGAGCACGACGTTCAAGCAGGACGGCGTCGGCGGACTTCGCTCCGGCTTCGAGTACGGGCGCAGCGGGAATCCGACCCGCCTGGCGCTGGAGGAGGCAATCGCCGCCCTCGAGGGCGCGACGCACGGCCTTGCCTATGCCTCCGGCCTGGCCGCGACGCAGAACATCTTCTACCTCCTGCAGCCGGGCGACAGGCTGCTCATGAGCGATGACGTGTACGGCGGCACCTGGCGGCTGGCCGACAAGGTCTGGCGCCGATACGGCATCGAGACCGATGCGCTCGACCTGCGCGATCTTGACGCCGTGGCCGCCGCCCTCAGTGCCGATCATGCCCCGCGCATGGTCTGGCTGGAGACACCGTCCAACCCAATGCTCAAGGTGGTCGACATCAGCGCCGTGGCTCGCCTGGCCGCCGTGGCCGGCGCCCTGACGGTGGTCGACAACACGTTCGCGACCCCGTATCTCCAGCAGCCGCTGGCGCTCGGTGCCGATCTGGCGCTGCACTCGGCCACCAAGTATCTCGGCGGACACTCGGACGTCATCGGCGGCTTGATTGCCACCCGCTCGGACGAGCTGGCCGAACGGCTGCGATTCCATCAGAACGCCGCAGGCGCAGTGCCGAGCCCGTTCGACTGCTTTCTGATCATGCGCGGTATCCGCACGCTCGCCGTCCGCATGGAGCGCGCATCGGCCAATGCATCTGCTCTGGCGCTATGGCTGGCCGATCGCCCAGAGGTGGAGCGCGTGCACTATCCCGGTCTGCCCAGCCACCCCGCCGCCGAGTTGGTCGCCCGCCAGATGCGTCAGCCGGGCGCGATGCTCGGCTTCGAGATGCGTGGCGGGGAGACAGCGGCGCGGCGCTTCGCGGGTGCGACCCGGCTCTTCACGCTGGCGGAGTCGCTCGGTGCTGTCGAGTCGCTCATCGAGCTGCCGGCACCGATGACCCATGCTTCGGTGGCTGACTCGCCGCTCGCCGTGCCTCCGTCGCTCGTGCGGCTGAGCGTCGGGATCGAGGATGTTGGGGACCTGCGCGCTGACCTGGAGGTCGCGTTCAGCGCATCGGCTTCGTGAGCGGAGGGACTCCGCGCACGGACGGACCGACTGAGCTCGTAGAGACCGATGACGGCGAGCTGATCGAGCGTCTCTCGGGCGCGACGGCCACGCTGCTGCTGGTCTGGCTGATCGGTGTCGGTGCCCTTTCCACCCTCCTCGCCGCCTGGACCTTTGTCTGGATTGTCACCGGAGCGCGGCTGGGGCTGGACGCTCTGTTCGGGGGATTCGGGATCTACACCTCGCTCGCGGGCTCGGCCGGTCCGTGCGTCCTGTGGCTTGCGGGGCGCGCGCAGGGCCATACCCTGCCTTGGTTCATTGTGACGGCGGCGAAGATCGCGCTCGTCATGGTCGCGATGGTGGTGGCGATCTTCGTCCTCGGCCTGCTCGTGATGGCGGGTGCGTTGCCCGGGTCCGGCGCGCTCGCGGCCGGCGCGGTGATGGTGGTCATGGCCCTGATGCTCAGCGTGATCTGGGCGGCCGCCACCTGGGGCGCGGACCGATGGATCGCTCGGGCCCGCGTCAGCGATACCGCGTGACTCCCCAATAAGCCGCCGGTAAGCGCCCGGTAAGCGGGAATCTGCATGCTGTCGTCATGGCTCGTAGCAAGCATCGAGACCGCCGTCGCCGGTCTCCAGCTTGCCCATCGACGCGCCGTCGCATGTGGCCACCTGAACTGGTGATGGATTTGAGGCGAAGGAGTTGTATCCGCTCATGCTCGACCGTTTTGCCTGGAAGGAGGCGTCCTCCACTGGGGTGGCGCAACGGAGTACGAGACGGACGACGACGATGACCGGGTGGCCGTGGTCTGACGGCCGGCGGATACCTCGCGGGTACTGAGATGGCTACAATAGGGGAACCATATGACGCCACATTGAGGTAGGTGATGGCTTCCACGGTGGGAGTGAGGGAGCTCCGCGACAATCTGAGCAGATGGATCAAGCGCGCGCAGGCAGGGGAAGAGGTCATCGTCACGGACCGCGGCCGGCCGGTGGTGCGGCTCCTCGGATCGGGTCGAACGAATGGTCTGGAGCGCCTCATTGCCGAAGGGCTTGCCACCCCGCCGCGCATGCCAAAGACCGACGGATTTGACCGACCGATCGTGAATGCGCGTGGAAGTGTCTCCGACCTTGTTCGCGATCAGCGCCGGTGATCGTGTACTTCGACACTTCAGCGGTGGTGAAGCTACTCGTTGAAGAGGACGGCGCGGATCTCGCGCGCCGAGCCTGGGCTGCCGCGGATGTCGTGGCCTTTTCGCTCCTCGTCGAGCCTGAAGCGCGGTCTGCCCTGGCGGCAGCGGCGCGTCAGAATCGCATCGACGCGGGCCAGGCGCAGACTGCGAAGTCGGAATTGAGTTGGCGCCTGATGCGCGGAGCTCGCATTGAGGTGACAGCCGCCATCTGTGCTCGTGCCGGCGATCTGGCCGACCAACATGCGCTGCGCGGCTACGATGCGGTGCACCTTGCGAGCGCCATGGCCGCGGGCCCGGAGCTGATGCTTGCCAGCTGGGATCGCGACCTCCGATCCGCGGCGGAGACAGAGGGAATGGGACTGATCCCGGCCGCGTTGGTGTAGATGCTCTTTCGGAGATAGCTAGACGAGGAGCCTGGTGATGCGGTCGGCTCCGCGTTGGGTCAAGTGCCTTCGTGGCGGGCAATAGTCGCGAAAGCGTGTCGCGAACTGCCGATTCTGAGCGTGACCGAGCCTGATTTGGCCTCCATCTGCCGCCTAATGCCCGCCAGCGCGGCGTATGGCCCAATGCGGGTCGCCGTGGCGACATATGCGGTCCACAATGGCACTAGGCACAACCGCACAACCCGCGGCCCGGTCGACGCCGACCTGCACCCATGCCTCACGGGCCTCGAGAACTGCAGCTAGACCTCGTAGCTCATACCGGGGCTGGCGATCTCCACCGGGCTACCGAATGCTTCGGTCGCCGCGTTCGTGGCCCAGGCGTCGCCGTCATTCACCGGGAGGTGCGTGAGCATGAGCCGACGCGAGCCGCCCTGGCGGGCGGCGTCTCCCGCTTCGGCCGGTGTCAGGTGACCGCGTGGTTCGGGCGGGGCGGCGTCCTCGTCCAACGAGCGGAGAGTGGCCTCGCTGAGCAGAAGATCGGCGCTGTCGGCCAAGTCGTTCAGGCCGCTGCTGGGTGCCGTGTCCGCCGTGTAGGCCAGGCGCCGTCCATCGGCCTCGATGCGGAAGCCCCAGCACGGAATGTAGTGCTGTGTGGAGATCGGGCGCAGCGACAGGTTGTCGAAGACGACCGCGGAGCTTCCGTCGTGCTCCGACAGGCGGAAGGTGTCCTCGAAGTGCCTGGGGCTACCCACGCCGCGGGCGAGGTCGAGGAGCTGATCCGCGGAGCCTGGCGGCATCACCACGCGCAGGCGTTGGTCCTTCGGACGCGCCAGCCACGGAAAGACGTAGCGCAAGGTCACGAGGTCGAGCATGTGATCGGCGTGCATGTGGCTCACGACGATCGCGTCGAGCTCGTCGGGGTGATGGCGCTTGACCAACTGCGCGACCACTCCGGGACCGATGTCGACGAGGACTCGCGATCCACCGCCTTCGACGAGGTATCCGGCGCACGCTTCTCCGGCGTTGGGCGAGGCGGGAGAACGTCCGAGAACGGTCAGGCGCATTCAGCGCTGCTCGATGGGCGTGTAGTCACGGGTGCCAGGTCCGACGTACACCTGGCGGGGCCGTCCGATCTTCGTCTCGGATGCCTCGATCATTTCCTTCCACTGCGCGATCCAGCCCGGCAGCCGACCGATGGCGAACGAGTTGGTGAACATGTTCTTGGGAAAGCCGATAGCCTGGTAGATGAGTCCGGAGTAGAAGTCGACGTTCGGGTAGAGCTTGCGGCTCACGAAGTACTCGTCGCGGAGCGCGACTTCCTCGAGGCGCTGGGCAACGTCGAACAGCTCATCGTCGGCGCCGGTCGCCGCGAGTACGCGTTCGGCGGCGCGCTTGATGATCGTGGCCCGCGGGTCGAAGTTCTTGTACACCCGGTGGCCGAAGCCGGCCAGGCGGAACGTGTCGTTCGGGTCCTTGGCCTTATCGACCCATTTCTTCACGTTGCCGCCGTCGGCGACGATCCGCTCGAGCGTGGTGATGACCGCCTCGTTGGCGCCGCCGTGGAGCGGACCCCAAAGAGCGCTGATGCCGGCGCTGATGGACGCGTACAGGTTGGCGTGCGTGCTGCCGACCATGCGCACGGTCGAGGTGGAGGCGTTCTGCTCGTGATCGGCGTGGAGGATGAGAAGCAGGTCGAGCGCCTCGGCCACCTGCGGGTTGACCTCGTAGGTCTCTGACGGCACGGCGAACATCATGTGGAGCAGGTTCGCTGCGTAGCCGAGATCGTTGCGCGGGTACACATACGGCTGACCAACCGCTTTCTTGTACGACCAGGCGGCGAGGGTCGGCAGCTTGGCGATGAGCCGGTTGATGGTGGTCTCGACTGCATCGGCCTCGAAGATCTCGTGGGCATCCGGATAGAACGTGCTCATGCCGACGGTGCCGGACGCGAGTACGGCCATGGGATGAGCATCGGCCGGGAAGCTGTCGAAGAAGTGCCGCATCTCCTCGCGGATGAGGGTGTGATGCGTCACCTCCGCCACAAACCGATCGAGCTCGTCGTGGCTCGGCAGTTCGCCCCAGATGAGCAGGTAGGCCACCTCCAGGAAGGTCGACTGCTCGGCGAGCTGCTCAATCGGGTAGCCGCGGTAACGGAGGATGCCCTCCTCGCCATCGAGGAAGGTAATGGCGCTGGTACAGGCGCCGGTGTTGCCATAGCCGGGATCAAAGGTGATCAGGCCTGTTTCGGCGCGCAACTTCGCGATGTCGATGGCGTTGTCGCCCTCGCTGCTTTCGACGATCGGGAGTGCCACCTCCTGCGCGCCGATGCGGAGGCCGGCGGTGCCCGCGCGAGCCGGCGAGTCCGCCGTCATCCGAGCAGCTCCGCGACGGCGTCGCGCTCCTCGAGCAGCTCACTCGTGGTCGCCTCGATCCTCGAGCGGGCGAAGCCGTCGTGCTCGATTCCCTGCACGATCTCGACCGATCCATCGGTCGCGCGCAATGGGTATCCAAACACGAGGCCCTCGGGAACGTCGTAGCCGCCGGCGGCCGGTGCCGCGATGGCTGCGCTGAAGACCTCGCCGGTCGGTCGCGCAATGTTGCGCACGGAGTCGACGACAGCGTTGGCGGCGCTCGCCGCCGAGCTCTGACCGCGGGCCTTGATGATCGCGGCTCCGCGTTGCTGGACACGGGCGATGAACTCGCCGCGCAGCCAGTCCTCATCGCCAATGACTTCGGGCGCCGGACGGCCACCGATCGTCGCGTGCCAGGCGTCGGGAAACTGGGTGGATGAATGGTTGCCCCAGATCGCGAGTTCGCGCACTTCGCTGACCGGCACCCCCGCCTTCGCGGACAGCTGGGATCGGCCACGATTCTCATCGAGCATGGTCATGGCGAACCATCGGTCCTTTGGCATGCCGTGACGTGCGGCAGCGGTCGAGCCAATCAGTGCGTTCGTGTTGCACGGATTGCCGACCACGAGTACGCGGCAGGCGTCGGCCGCATTGCGGGCGATTGCCTCACCCTGGCCGGTGAAGATGCCGCCGTTGATGCTGAGCAGGTCCTTGCGCTCCATTCCATCCTTGCGCGGCACCGCACCGACGAGCAGCGCCCAGTTGGCGCCGCTGAAAGCCTCATCGGTATCGGAGGTACAGACGACGCGCTCGAGGAGCGGGAAGGCGCAGTCATCGAGCTCCATGCGTACGCCATCGAGCGCGGGCAGCGCGGCGGGAAGCTCAAGGAGCTGGAGGCGGACCGAGGTGTCGGGGCCGAACATCTGGCCTGAGGCGATCCGGAAGAGGAGCGCGTAGCCGATCTGACCGGCGGCACCGGTCACGGCCACGCTGACAGGGGAAT
Organism: Chloroflexota bacterium; assembly: GCA_013820865.1. GTDB lineage: Bacteria > Chloroflexota > Limnocylindria > QHBO01 > QHBO01 > JACDBZ01. Next base: position 1,331 of record JACDHU010000019.1, on the reverse strand, counting down.
CGAGCATCGGTCTCCTGTGGCTGAGGGTCAACCCGAGTGTAGCGCAGGCTCACATTGCCTTGGCCGATGGCGCGCCGGTCCGATCCAGCGCCCAGTCCTCTACGGCCGATGCCATGGAGCGGAACGCCATACGGGCCAACCAGCCAGCGACGTCAGATCGCGGCACCCATGCGAACTCGCTCGACTCGAAGTCGAGGACGACGTCTTGGCGTGGGTCCAGGGCACGACCACGGAACACCGCGCTGACGGCGTTGCCCGCGGGCGAATGGTAGACGCCGTTCAGGCCGATGAGCTCGACCTCGATGCCGGCCTCTTCCAGCGTCTCGCGTCGCGCAGCCTGCTCGAACGACTCGCCCGGGTCGAGGTAACCGGCGGGCAGGTCCCATGCCCCGAGACCCGGTTCGACCGCTCGACGCAGGAGCAGGACCGATAACTCCGCCGCGTCATCGGCCTTGCGCTCGACGAGGACGGCGGCAGCTGGCTTCGGATTGGCGTGCCAGCGCCAGGCGCATCGGTCACAGACGAGCGGTTGCTCATCGGGCCGGACGCAATGCGGACAGATGGCAACCGCGCGGCTCACGCCGCGCAGGGTATCAGCCCGGTCGACGACTCGGAGTTTCAGCCCAGCCGTTGCGGCTCCGGGTGCGGAAGGTCTTCGCGTCCCGCGGCCAGCATGAACATGTGGATACGGTCGCGCAGACGATCCCGAGCCTCCCGGAAGGCGTCCAGGCGCACTGACTCATCGCCCTCGACCCCCGATGGATCATCGATGCTCCAGTGAGCCTGCTGCTCCACGCCGGGGAGCGTCGGGCAGGACTCCTTGGCCTGGTCGCAGACCGTGATCAACCAGCTGAATACATCGCCCATGAACGGCTCGAGCGTTTTGCTGGTGTGCTTGCTGATGTCGATCCCGATCTCGCTCATGACGGCGATGGCCTCCGGGCGGACGCTTGTCGCCTCGGTGCCGGCGCTGAACGCCGCAAACTCGTCCTTGCCCCAGGCCCGCAGCATGCCTTCAGCCATCTGGCTTCGGGCGCTGTTATGCGTGCAGACGAAGATGACCCGCTGGCGATGTTCGTTCGTGCTCATTGCTGCCGATGCTATGCCACCCACGTCAAGCCGGTTTCAAGAACCGTGAATATCCACCGTCGGGGATAACTTGTGGATAACTTTGCACTCGGGATGCAATGTCGTGGAGAACGGGGATTGCACAATCCCGCTTGTGCTCGGTAATCTGTGGTTGTCCCGAAGGGGCAGCCAAAGGCACCAGCGATTGCATCAATGGTCCAGCGGCGGTTTCTTCGGGACATTTCCATGCCCCGTCAATCTCC
>JACDHU010000198.1 GCA_013820865.1 Chloroflexota bacterium | reverse complement strand
AAGCGTGGCATGGCGGCGCGCCGACCCCGCTCAGCACCGGCGACATATCGGCGGATCGCAACGTATAGCGGTCCTCCTGTCACGAATCGGCGGTGTATCGGCGGCAGGCGAGGCCACGGATCAGCCGAAGAGCGGGCGCCAGGTCCCGAGCGCGACGCTCAGCCCGATCGCGCTCGCCGCAAACACCCCGGCACCAAGCAGCCAGCCCCAATCGGCCGGCCGCATCCGTTGCACCCGCGCAACGCTCCGACATGGCATGGCCCCGAAGCCCCGGGCCTCCATGGCCAATGCCATCCGCGAACCCCGCCGAATAGCGCCAACCAGGAGGCTCATCATCTGGCCCGCGAAGAGACGGACGGCAGCGATCGGCGAGCGACCGGCGTCGACGCCACGGGCTCGCCGCGCCATGGCGATCGTCTGCCATTCCTGCGCGAGGAGCGGAACCAGTCGCAGTGCGGCGAGCACGCCGACGGCGAAGCGCGGCGACATCCGTAGCTGCTGAACAAGGGCGTCGGCGATGTCGACCGGGTCGCTGGTCGCGGTCGCCAGCAGCCCGGCCAGGGCAATCGCGACGAGCCGGAGAGCGAGCCCCGCGCCATTCACCAGGGTCTCGGCCCCGATCTGCAATGGCCCGAGTTCAACGATGATCGGGCCAAGCTGATCGGCCGCGAAGAACACATTGAAGACGCCGATCGAGATCGCCGCGGCTCCGACCAACCATGCCCGTCCGATCAGTGCGCGCGCCGACAGTCCCGACGCAGGCAGCAGACCCAGCAGACCGACCAGCACGACGGCCGCTGTCACGCCGTCGAGCGAGGCGAAGAGCGCGACCATCACCACCAGCGCCGCGCCGAGCTTTGCGACCGGATTGGCGCGGCCCAACGGCGCACCCGAGTTCGGGACAACGGGCGTCAGAAGGCGCATCAGCTCAACACGCCGGATTGGCCAAGCTGAACGGTGCGATCGCCGAGCGCGTGAGCGAACGCGCGGTCATGCGTGACGAAGACGATGGCGCGCCCTGAGTCGCGCAGCGCCGCGAGGAGATGGACGAGATCGCCCCACGTGCGACGGTCCTGGCCGAATGTCGGCTCATCCAGCACGAGCACCGCAGGCGCCGTCGCGAGCGCGGTGGCGACCGAGAGTCGACGCTTCTCGCCTCCCGACAGCGTGAACGGATTGGCGGCCGCGAGGTGCGTCAGCCGCAGGCGCTCGAGCAGCTCGTCTGCCCGCCGCGCAGCGACCGCGGGAGCCAGTCCGACGCGGCGCGGCCCCAGCAGCAGCTCCTCTCGGACCGATGCGGTCAGGAACTGGTGCTCCGGATCCTGGAAGACCGTGCCGATGCGGCGCACGAGCTTGCGCGCCGGCCACCCCGCGATCGGCTCACGGCCATGGCCCGCGGAGAGAGCCTCACCCGCCATCACCCGTCCGACCCGCGGAGCGATCAGTCCGGCGAGCAGCAGGCCGAGCGTTGACTTTCCGCTGCCATTGGGACCGGTGATTGCCAGCGCCTCGGACGAACGGACCGACAGGTCGACGTTCGCGACCGCGTCGACCGCCATGCTCGGATATCGAAACGCGGCGTGCTCCGCGATGATGAGCGTCTCCGACGGTGGCCGCGAGCGACGCGGCGGGGCGGCCGGCGGATGATCGGGCACCCAGACGCCGGCATCGGCCAGGCGCGCGCCCTGTTCGCGGAAGACCTCGTGCGGTGCGCCGTCGACCATCACGCCACCGCCCGCCTCGATGACCACCACGCGATCAACGAGCGGGAGCGACTCGTCGACGCGGTGCTCCACCAGGATCAAGGTCGCGCCGAGCCGCTCCACCACGCGATCGAGGACGAGGCGCACCTCGGAAGCCCCATCCGGATCCAGGTTCGCGGTCGGCTCGTCGAGCATGAGGAGGCCCGGCTGGAGCGCGAGCGTGCCGGCCAGGGCCAGGCGCTGCTGCTCCCCGCCGGATAGCGCCTGTGTCGCACGATCACGTCCATAGGGAAAGTCGACTGCCGCCAGCGCCGCATCCACGCGCGGCCAGATGCCTGGCGTCGGAACGCATCGGTTCTCGAGCCCGAACGCGACGTCATCCCCGACGCGCCCCATCACGATCTGCACCTCGGGATCCTGGAACAGAAGTCCCGCCCGGTCTCGGGTCTGGCGTGGATCGCGCCCGTCCACCAGCAGGATGCCCTCGGTCTCGCCGCCTCCGGCCGGATCGAACAGGCCAGCCAGGGCCGACAGCAGGGTCGACTTTCCGGAGCCCGATGAACCGAGCAGGAGAACTCGCTCGCCCGGCTCGATGGTCAGGTCGAGGCCACGCAACGCCCAGTCTCGGCGCCCGGGGTGCCGGACGCCCCAACCATGAGCCTCGATCCGCGCTGGCCGTGCCGCCTCCCGCATCCGCGCATTGTCGGCGGTCGGCAGCTCAGATCTCGCGCTGATCGCGCCCGGCCCCGAATTCCCGCAGGACGCCGGTCGCAACGAGCGCCCGAAGGAGGGACCACGCGCCAACCCCGGCGATCACTGCGCCGCTGACGATGGTTGCCGCGGCATACACCAGCCAGAAATCGACGCCGGTGTCCACGTAGTACAGGACGATGTCGTGCGCGGCGGCGAACAGTCCGGCCAGGGCGCCAGCCACCACTGCGAATGGCAGCGTCCAGCGCCGATACAGACCGATGGCGAAAGCGAGCTCGGCGCCAGCCCCCTGCATGGCGCCGGAGATCAGCGCGTCGGCGCCGTACGGCGATCCGAGCAGCACCGACACCGATGCTGAGACGAGACCGCCGAAGATCGCGGCGCCCGGCTTGCGCACGATGAGTGCCACGAGCACGCCCGGCAGCAGCCAGACGCCGTACATCAGCGCCTGCGCCGGTGGCAGAAAGGTGAATATCGGTCCTGTCGCGGTGTAGACCGCGTTCCACGCCAGAAAAACGATCCCGAACGCGACTGCGACGACGGCCGCGACGACGATGTCGACGATACGCCAACCGCTCGGTTGCTCGGTGGTGGTCATGGTCAGTTCGCTCCTTGTGTGGCTATCTCGACGACGAGGAGCGTGCCGTGCTCCAGCTGGACCGATGCGGGCGCCGCGACGATCTCGTTGCTCAGGCCTCGGGACCGCCCCATGCGCAGCGTCGCGCCATCGAGCGGCCAGCGCAGGCCGTCGGTGGTCATGCCAGTCACGTCTCCGCCGACCGGCATCAGGGTCACCGTTCCGCCGACAGGTCCCTCCAGCTCCGCGTGGGCACGGCCGCGCAGGATCCGGACGGTCGATCGGCCGCGGACCAGCCGAATATCTCGTCCGGCGAGGGCAGGATCGGCCAGCAGCAGCACGTTCGCGAGCTCATGGTCGATCCGATCCCCCCCGAACGCCCCGAGCACGACGATCGGGGTCGCGTCCGACGCCATCGCCGCGCCAAGCGCGAGCTCGGTGTCGGACGATTCCTTGTCAGCGGGATGGCGCTCGATCCGCGTGCCGGATGCCTCCAGGCGTTCGACCAGCGTCGAGTCGGTGGAGTCGAGGTCGCCAACAAGCACGTCCGGCCGGAGGCCGAGACGGTCGAGCGACGTCGCCCCCCCGTCGGCGGCGATGACCAGGTCAGCGTCGGCGAGCCAGCGCTCGTCATCAGGGTCGAGATCGCCGGAGGCGATCACCACGCATCTCATCGGTATGTGTCCTGCCTCCAAGGTTGGCCTTGGGGCGCCGCGCCACGTGCTGCTTCGACTTCCTTCGCCGGCATGACCCGGATCAGGTTCGAGGGTCTGCGGACCGCATCGGTCCTGCACTCTCAGCGCTGCTGCGCTCCCCTGTCGTCTGTGTTGAGCAACCAGCCTAGCACGCGCCCTATCATCGGTCGATGCACCCCAATGTCGAACGCGTGATCACCGCTGCGCGGGTTGCCGGCCTCGAGATCACGGTCGAGCATTTCCCCGAGGGCACCCGCACGGCGGCCGATGCGGCGCGCGCCGTCGGGTGCGAGGT
>JACDHU010000197.1 GCA_013820865.1 Chloroflexota bacterium | reverse complement strand
TGACCCGCATGGCCGATGCGGACCGGGCACTCGATCGGATCGAAGCGGCGCTGGCGAACGGCGAGCCGATGGCCATCTGGGGCGACTACGACGCCGACGGGATGACGGCAATCGTCGTGTGGGTGACAGCGCTTCGACGCCTGGGGGCGGACCCGATCCGGTACGTTCCGTCCCGTCTGTCTGAGGGTTACGGCCTCTCGGACTCCGGGCTCCATCACCTCGCCGGACGGGGCGTCAAGCTCGTCATCACATGCGACTGCGGAGTGAGCAACGCCGCCGAGGTTGAGATTGCCCGGGCGCTCGGCATGGACGTCGTGATCACCGATCATCACCTGCCCCCGCCGGAGCTACCGCGGGCAGCGGCGGTCGTGGATCCGCACCGGTCCGATTGTGCGTATCCGGACCAGGATCTCACCGGCGCGGGCCTGTCGTACAAACTGGCCGCAGCCCTGCTGGGGCGGCATGGCCAGTCGGACGAGGGCATTGCCGCGGTGGCGGCCATCGGCACGATCGCCGATATGGCGCCGATGACCGGCGAGAGCCGGGCAATCGTTCGCCTCGGGTTGCAGGAATTGGCGCGCACGACACACGCGGGGCTCCGCGCCCTGCTGCGGCGCGCCTGTGCGAACCCCGGTCAGCCGACGGCACGCGACCTCGGGTATGGGGTCGTGCCGCGCATCAACGCCGCCGGTCGGATCGCCGATGCGGAGCTCGCGATGGCGCTCCTGCTCGAGGAGGATCCCGAACGCGCCGAGCAGTTGGCGAACGAGCTGGAGATCGTGCATGAACAACGCCGCGATCTCACCAAGGTCGCCGTCGATGCCGCGCAGCTGCTTGCCGACGCCTCGCCTGGGGACAACCCGCTCAGCGTTCGCGACGACACGTGGTCGCCGGGACTGGTCGGCCTCGTTGCTGGACGGCTGGCTGACACGTTCACGCGCCCGGTGGCCGCAGCGACGCTCGTCGGCGACGAGGTGCGCGGGTCAGTACGGGCGCCGCTCGACTTTCACGTGGCCGCGGCGCTGGAGGCGTGCGGCCCGCTCCTCACCAAGCGCGGCGGGCATGCGGCCGCGGGTGGCTTCAGCTTGCTGCCATCGGACTGGGCGGCCTTCAGCGAAGCGTTCGCGGCTCTGCCACGTCCCTTCCCGGTCTCGTTCCTCGGCGAGCGCCAACGGCCCGGCCGCCTGGTCGTGGACCTCGTGCTCTCGGCTCGCCACGTTGAGTGGGCGCTCGCCGATCAGCTCGAGCGGCTCGCGCCATACGGACCCGGACACGTCGAGCCGATGCTCGCGGTGACCGGGATGATCGTCGGCGAGGCGCGCCGCGTGGGACCTGCGGAGGCGCACATCGCCCTTCGCATGCGCCGCGGCCTCGAAACGTTCGACGCGATCTGTTTCGGTATGGGCGCTGCTCGACCACTGCCGGCACCGGGGGTCGGGCTGGACGTGGTGGGTACGCTCGAGCGCGACACGTTCGGCGGTGAGCCACGGTTGCGCCTACGAGTCGTCGACTTCGCGGAGACATCGGTGAGTCCGCTCCTGGCCCGACGGATCGAACCGCGACACTTGGCGCGCGCGGGATGACCACCCAGCTCGAGCGGCTGCGCGCGCGGGTGGAGCTCGTGGGGGCTCCGCTGTGCCTGGGCGTCGATCCGCACCCGGACCGGTTGCCCGCCGGCCTCACCCCCGATGTTCGCGGGGTTGAGGCGATGGCGCGTGGCCTCATCGAGGCGGTGGCCGCCAATGTGGTGGCGGTCAAGATCAACGTCGCGTTCTTCGAGGCCTTCGGTTCGGTTGGTTGGGCCGCGCTCGAACGCGTCCGCGTCGACGTCCCGCGTGATCTGATCTGCATCCTCGACGCGAAGCGGGGCGACATCGGTTCTACCGCCGAACGATATGCGGAGGGGTTGTTCGGTCATCTCGACGCCGATGCCGTCACGCTCTCGCCCTATCTCGGGGAGGATGCGATCGAGCCGTTCCTGGCATATCCGGATCGCCTGATCTACGTGCTGGCCCGCACCAGCAATCCGTCGGCGGCGCGGGTCCAGGGGCTTGGCGTTGACGGCGACCTGGTTCACGTGCGCGTCGCGCGCTGGGTGACTGAGCGCTGGCCGGACGGCCGGGTCGGGCTCGTGGTCGGGGCGACCGCCCCCGCAGAGCTGAGCCAGCTGCGGGAAGCATTTCCCGGACCGGGATTCCTGGTGCCGGGAGTCGGAGCCCAGGGAGGTGACGTCGACGCATCGGTCCGTACATGCCATGGTGCGTGGGCGCCGGGGGTCGTGTCGGTCTCGCGGGCCATAGCAGAGGCCTCGAGCGGGGACGACTGGCTGGATGCAGCCGTAACCTCCTCCATCGCCGTTCGGACCCGGATGACCGATGCGGTGGTACACTCGATGTCCAGTGCCGCCCATGTGGCCCCGAACGGAGGTTCGTGAACCGAATGCCTATTCCAGGACCGGCGGAGCTCATCCTGCTGCTGGTGATCGTCCTGATCCTTTTCGGCCCCGGCAAGCTGCCCGATATCGGCAGCGCGGTCGGGAAGGGGATTCGCGAATTCCGCAAGGCCTCCACGGAGCTCGAAGATTCAGTGCGCGGCGACTCGAAGCGTTCGACCAAGGACGAGAAGCCCGTCGGCGAGGGCTCGGACCGCACGCACTGACGCCAGGTCTCGCGCGGCGCCTGATGCCACCGATTGCCGCCTGACGTGACCTCCACCACGCCCAACGTTCCGCGGGACCACTCCCCCCCAGCGGTGGTGTCCGAAGACGCCGCAACGATGAGCCTCATCGAGCATCTCGATGAGCTCCGCAGCCGCATCATCGTCATCACGATCACGGTCGTCCTCGGGGGGATCATCGGTTTCGTACTCTCAGAATCCATCATCACGCTGCTTCGCTCCGCTCTGCCCGAGGGCAAGCAGACCCTCATCCAGATCAGTGTCGGCGAGTCGCTCTCAGTACGCCTGCGCGTTGCGCTCTACGTCGGCATCGCGCTCGCGCTGCCGGTCATCCTGTACCAGGTGTGGCGCTTCGTGACGCCGGGACTCACGCGAACCGAGCGCCGGCTGATCTGGCCGTTGCTCATCGGCTCGGCGGTGCTGTTCGTGCTCGGCATCGGTCTCGGCTACTTCGTCCTTCCATTCGCGCTCGACTTCCTGCTCTCGCTGACCCTTCCGGGGGTCGAGGACCAGCTTCGGCTGAGCGAGTACGTGTCATTTTCGTCCACGGTGATGCTCGCGTTCGGACTCGCATTCCAGTTTCCCGTCCTGCTCCTTCTGTTGGCCCGGGTCGGGATCCTCAACTATCGATTCCTCTCCGCGCGGCGCCGCTGGGCCGTGCTGGCCATCGTCCTGTTCGCCATCATCGCCACGCCCGGCGGGGATCCGCTGAGCTCGGCCGTCCTCTCGCTCGTTATGTACGTCCTGTTCGAAGGGACGCTCCAACTGATCCGCAAGCTACGACCGTGAGCGTATGGCTCCTGACCGATGCGGCCATGGACGCGCACCAGGCACCCGATCACCCCGAGCGGCCGGAGCGGCGTGGTGCCGCGGCGACGGGAGTTCGCGCCGCCGCTGGTGACCGCCTCGTCGAGCCGGCCTGCGAGGTCGCGACCGACGACCAAATCACCGCCGTCCACGGGGATGACTATCTTGCGATGCTCGTCGACGCCGATGACCGTGGTGGCGTCTGGCTGGATCCCGACACCTACCTCGTGGCGGGATCCCTGCGGGCCGCCAGGCTGGCCGCGGGCGCGACCCTCCAGGCCGCCTGCGCGGTCTCGGCCGGGGAGGCGGAGGTTGCCTTCGCCGTGGTACGACCGCCCGGCCACCACGCATCCCGCGCACGCGGGCGCGGATTTTGCCTGCTCAACAACGTGGCCATCGCGGTCGCCGGATTGCGTGCCTCTGGCGCCGCGCGCGTCGCCATCGTCGACTGGGACGTGCACCACGGCGATGGCACCCAGGCCATCTTCGGGGCTGATCCG
>JACDHU010000196.1 GCA_013820865.1 Chloroflexota bacterium | reverse complement strand
GTCGTGCTCGACGACTTCTGGGGCTGACGTGACCAACGGGTGGTCGCCCACAGCCACCCGATCGCGCTGACGACCACGCAGCGTTCGCTCCGTCGGGACCAGCGAGACCGGGGATATGCATCCTTGCCATGCGTCGACCCGATCCTGACCGCATCCGCCAGGCCAAGGAGGCCGGCGCTGAGGCTCGCCTCTACGGTCGCCCGCGACCCGTGACTCGGCCGTTGGCGCCGAACACCACGCCAGAGCTACGGCGCCTGATGCTGGACGCTCATCCGCTACTTCGAGACGCCGCGGAGGGATGGGCTCGGCGCTGATCCTTGGCGGGGCCGTGCACCCTCCCGTGCACCCTCGATATCGCGCCGCGATGATGCGCTAGAGGGTCATCCACGCACGAATGGCACACAATGGACCATCGTGGGACGCCGTGCCTGTCACTTGGCGTACTCCACGGCGCGCGTCTCGCGGATGACGGTCACCTTTATCTGGCCCGGGTAGGTAAGCGATTCCTCGATCTTGCGCACGATGTCACGGGCCAGGCGCATGGAAGCCAGGTCGTCGATCTCCTCCGGACGGACCAGGATGCGCACCTCACGGCCCGCCTGCACGGCAAAGGACTTTTCTACGCCCTCGAAGCTGTTGGCTATTGCCTGTAGCTCCTCCAGGCGCTTGACGTAGGTGTCCGCAGATTCGCCGCGGGCACCGGGCCGGCTGGCGCTGATGGCGTCGGCAATCTGGACGATGGGCGCTTCGATGCACGCGTACTCCACCTCCTGGTGGTGAGCGGCAATGCCGTTGACAACCTTCATCGATAGTCCGTGGCGCTGAGCGATCTGGGCGCCGATGGCAGCGTGCGGTCCTTCCATTTCGTGGTCCACCGCCTTGCCGATGTCGTGGAGAAGGCCACCCATCTTGGCGACCTGGACATCGGCGCCGATCTCGCCTGCGATCACGGCCGCCAGTCGGGCCGTCTCGACGACGTGCTTGAGCACGTTCTGGCCGTAGCTGGTGCGGTACTTGAGGCGGCCGAGAAGCTTGATGATCTCGGGCGGCAGGCCGGGCACGCCGGTGTCGTAAGCCGCCGCCTCGCCGGCCTGGCGGATCACCAGGTCGACCTCGGCACGTGACTTGGAAACCACCTCCTCGATGCGCCCGGGATGGATGCGGCCGTCCTGGATGAGCTTGGTCAAGGCGATCCGAGCGACCTCCCGCCGAACGGGGTCGAAGCCGCTGATCAGGACCGACTCGGGCGTATCGTCGATGATCAGGTCGATACCCGTTGCCTGTTCCAGCGCCCGGATGTTGCGTCCCTCGCGGCCGATTATCCGGCCCTTCATCTCGTCCGACGGGAGCGGCACCACCGACACTGTCATCTCCGCTGCGTGGTCGACCATGACCCGCTGGATGGCGGTGACAACAACGTCGCGTGCCTTCTCCTCGGCCTCCTCCTTGGCCTTGCGCTCGATGGCCCGAGCCAACCGAACACCGTCGTGCTCGGCCTCCGCTCGCACCTGTACGAGCAGCAGCTGCTTGGCATCATCCTGGGACAGCTGGCTCACCCGCTCTAGCGCCTGGATCTGCTCCAGGCGTCCTCGCGTCAGCTCCTCGCGCTGCTGGTCCAGTTCGCGATCCCGATGGATGAGCTTTCTATCGCGCTCCTCCAACATGTCGGTCCGCTGATCCAGTTGCTCGTCGCGCTGGAGTAGCCGGCGCTCGAGAGTGGACAGGTCGGCGCGCTTGGCGCGCGCCTCCTCCTCCACTTCGCGCTGCATGCGGACCTGCTCATTCTTTGCCTGAAGGATCAGCTCCTTCTGCTGGGCCCGTGCCTCGGCCACGATGCGGGCCGACTTGTCGTGCGCGACTCGGATTGCCTGTGACGCCCACAGGCTGCGTGCAAAGAAGCCCGCGGCGAAACCAACGACGATGGCCAACAGCGCCACCATCGCCACCACGAGGGGGTCGTTCATATCTCTGCCTCCCGCCCAGCCGCCTGCTGGAAGGTGCGTTAAGTCTGTTCTTCACCGGCGCGGCGCCGGTGCCTCGCTGGGCGGCGAGGCATGCCTCTACGAAGGCCGCCACCGGTCGCGGGTCGGGCAGCCCGGCCGTTGGTGCGGTAACGGCACAGAGCGGATTGCTGCCGGGAAGCCTACCCGCGTTTGCGAAAGGGCGTCAAAAGAGCGACAGATTCTTACCGAGCCACCGCTGACGCGCGGTTGGATTTCGGTCCACCTCCGAGCGCGTTGATCGCCCGGATGGTGTAGGTGTACGTCTTGCCACTCTTGGTGGACCCGTCGCGATAGGAGGTCTTCGAACCGTTGACGGTTGCGATGCGGGCGAAGGTGCCGCTCTTCAGCCGCAGGATGCGGTACGCGGTGATCGGCGACCCACCAGTGGAAGGAGCCAGCCAGGTCAGCTTGACTCCCGGCCGCGAGGGCGCCTTTTTGGCACTGAGCGTCGCGGCGCCCGGCACGGTGTCGCCCGCGAGGCCAGAAATTCTTCCCGCGACGGCGTGACGGAGAGCCGGCAGCGTCTTGTAGAAGGTGCCACCCGGACATAGCGTCGCGGCCAGGTCGCGGTGGCCGACGATGTTGGGCACGTTCTTCTGTAGCCCCGTGATGGGGTTGGTGTAGATGCCGCTGCCCTGAGGATTGAGATTGTGCCGCTGCGCCTTCCAGGCGAGCAGTCGCTCCAACGAGGCACGGGCGGCCTTGGTCGCGTCCGTTTTGGTGAGCGTGCCGAGCAGGACGATGCCGACTGTGCCGGCGTTGTGGTGCGAGACATGGGCCCCGACCACGCTGTTGCCATTAAGGTCCTCGCCGGTTGGCGAGCCCGATGAACCGTACTCGCGCGAGTACCGGCCCTCGTAGATGCGTCCCGCCTCGTCGATCAGGAAGTTGTAGCCGATGTCGTCCCAGCCCCGGACTACGGCCTGGTAGTGGTAGATGGCGCGAACCGTCGAGGCCGGATCGGGATCGTTGTTGCGGCCGGCAGTGTGGTGCACGACCAGCTTCTGAACCGGGAAGAACTCACGCGGCCACAGCTCAGTGCCAGCGTCATCGAAACGGAAGGACTCCTTCGCGCCCCAGCCGGCACGCGAGATTATCGTTGGCTGGTTGACCGAGGCCGCCACGACAGAACGCGGCACCGCACGTGCCTCGGCCGGTCCACGACTGTTGATCGCCACAACCGAGACCTGGCCCAACCGTCGGTCAGTCGTGATCCGCACGAATCGTGCGCCCTCGGTCCAGATCACCGTGCCGTATGTCCGTCCGTTGTCGGAGTGCCCGCCGGCCTCGTCGTGCTGTACGGGGACGGCCTCACCGAAGGTCACTCCGTCGGCGCCGAAAGCCACTGAGATCGCCGCCTCTTCGTGGCCGGACCAGTGCAGGGCGACGTGGGAAGCGACGATGGGCAACTCCACGACGCGCTGCCGATCAACGGGCGTGGCGACCTCGCGGCTGACCACGGTCACAGGCCCGCTCGCCTCGGTCGGCACCGCCGGCGCAACGGCTACGAGCAGGACGGCGGCGAGCAGTATGGACAGCGCCCGAGCAGCGACTGTGATCAGGCTCATGGCTCACGCTCCGGTCAGACACCGCCTGCCTGCCGGAGCCACGGACACCCCGATCTGGCTGGCACAGATAATGCTGCCAGTGTGCGGAGGCGATATCTACGGGACGGTTGGGTCTTGGCGGGCGTTACCTTCGGTGCATCCGTGCACCGTCCCAGGCCAATCAGTCCGTCTCGGCGGCCTGACCGACAAAGACCGCGCTGGCCTGGGCGCAGACCTGCGGATCGAAGCCATTTCGAGAGAGCAACGTGTACGCCTTCTGTCGACGGCGGTGAAGATCGGCCTCTCGGTCGAGAGCCGAGCGTCGGCGTTCCAGCAGCCGCGCCGCGGCTTCGGCGTCAACGCTCTCCGCTCCACCGCTTGCGGTGGCGCGCTCAGCCAGCGCGTCATCGATCACATCGCGCGTGACACCCTTCAGGGC
>JACDHU010000195.1 GCA_013820865.1 Chloroflexota bacterium | reverse complement strand
TGCAGAATGGGACGCCCAGCCCTCACCGAGGTCGCCCCCGGCCACTTCAGCCGCTGCATCCGCCAGGATGCGATGACCACCGACCTGTGGGAGCGAATCGATGCCTGAACCGCTGGTACGAGTCAGTAGACTCTCCAAGCACTATGGCGGCCACCGCGGCCTCCTAGCACGCCTTACCGGAGCCCCAGCGACGCGTCTCGTCGCTGTGGACGATGTCTCCTTCACCATCGCCAGGGGCGAGATCTTCAGTCTGGTCGGCGAGTCCGGGTCGGGCAAGACGACGCTCGGGCGAACGATCTTGCGGCTGATCGAGCCGACCGACGGAAGCATCGTCTTCGACGGTACCGACATCACCACGCTCGGTGCCACGCAGCTGCGCAAGGCCCGGCGTCAGATCCAGATGATCTTCCAGGACCCCGTGTCATCGCTCAACCCGCGCCTCACCGTGCGTCAGATGCTGGGCGAGGTGCTCCACGTCCACGCGATCTGCCCGCGGGCGCAGATCAACGCCCGAATTGCCGACCTGCTGGCGCTCGTCGGCCTGCCGGCAGACAGCATCGACCGAACGCCACGTCATTTCTCTGGCGGCCAGCGCCAGCGTATCGGGATCGCCCGCGCCTTGGCGATGGAACCGCAATTCATCGTGGCGGACGAACCTGTTTCGGCGGTGGACGTCTCGGTCCAGTCGCAGATCATGAACCTGCTGCTCGATCTTCGCGACAGGCTGGGGCTGACGCTTCTGTTCATCGCGCATGACCTGTCGGTCGTGCGCTATCTCAGCGACCGTGTGGGTGTCATGTATCTGGGACGGATCGTCGAAACCGGGACCCGCGACCAGATCTTCACGGCGCCGCGCCACCCCTACACGCAGGCCCTCCTCAGCGCCGCGCCACGACCCGACCCGGCGCAACGCGGCACGGTGGCTGCGATCGGGGGCGAACCTCCCTCACCGCTCGATCCACCCGATGGCTGCCATTTCCACACCCGCTGCCCCCTGGCCACCGACCTATGTCGCAGGATCGCGCCTGAACCCGAAACCGTGGAGCCGGGCCATGTGGTGCGCTGCCACCATCACGCACGGGTCTTTGCCTGAATCGAAAGGACGTTCCATGGTCCATGATCCCTACTACGAGCTCGTCCCGGAGCCCAAGGAGCCGCCGTTCGACCCGGGCAAGACCGCCCTGCTCATCATCGACCTGCAGTATCTGGATGCGCATCCGGACGGTTGGATGGGCAGGCTCTGCCGAGCGCAGGGTCGACCGAATCTGCTGAACGAACGCTGGGCATTCATCGACGAGATCCTGCCCAACGTCCGCCGCCTACAAGATGCCTGCCGCGCGGGTGGGATCGAGCTGATCCACATTCGGGTCAAGTATCTGACCCCCGACCGCCGGGACGGGCAACGCTCGCTCGCCATGGGTGACGAGGAGATCTCGGCCGATGGGCGCGACGATGACTTCCTCGAGGTCGTGGCCCCGCACGAGGACGAGATGATCGTCGACAAGACGAGCGCTGGCACGTTCAACTCCACGGCGCTCGACCAGATCCTGCGCAACATGCGGATCGACCGGCTCTGGGTGACCGGAATCGTGACCGAGGGCTGTGTCGAGCTGACAGCGCGCGATGCGGCCGACCGGGGGTTCTACGTCACCCTGGTGAGCGATGGCCTCGCGTCGTCGACCCGCAAGGCCCACGACGACGCATTGCAGCGAATGACGGACGGCGGCCTCATGAAGCTGCGATCGACCGATGAGCTCTGCGCGCAGACCGAGAGCGCGCTACGGCGAACCAGTCCGGCGTGACTGCGTCCCCCCGCGCAGCCATGGGATTCCAGGCCGGCTGACCCGCTCTCTGGCCGCCCCCGGCCTGGTGTGTGGCCGCACGCGTGGCTGGTGCTCACGCCTCCTCAGTGCGGCAAGCGGTGACGCGTCCCTCCGTAGAGCATCGTGCCGATGACCGCACCGACGAGCACGACGAGGTAGCCGGTCGAGCCCGCACCGATGAGCGCGGCGATAGGGCCCGGGCAGGCGCCGGTGAGCGCCCAGCCGAGCCCGAAGAGCGTGCCACCGAAGAGTCCGCGGCGCCAGAGCGGCTCCTTCGTCGCGATCTCGACGTCGTCGCCGTCGATCGTCCTGATCCCGAAGCGCCTGATGAGGAGGATCGACACGGCCGCGGTCGCGACGGCCGCACCGATCACGCCGTACATGTGGAACGCCTCGAACCGGAACATCTCCTGGATCCGGTACCAGCTCACCACCTCGGCCTTGGTGAGGACGAGTCCGAGGTAGGCCCCGACCAGCACGAAGCGAGCCACTCCACGCGGAGCGGACATCGACTCTGTTCGGCTGCCGGTGGCATCTCCCGGCTCGCGGTACGTCGCGAGCGTCACGGCGTCCCCCCGAGCAGCGCCGGGAGGAGCCAAGGGAGGACGAGGTGCGTGGTCACCAGCCCGCCAGCGAAGAACCCGATGACCGCGACGAGCGACGGCCACTGCCCCGACGCGAGGCCCATGATCGCGTGGCCCGATGTGCAGCCCGCGGCCCAGCGCGTCCCGAAGCCGATGAGGATCCCGCCGACGAGCCCGAAGACGAGCCCCGGTCCGGCGAGGATCGCCTGCCAGCCGAAGAGCGCTGCAGGCGCGAGACCGTCGCCCTGGACGACGCCGAGCGCCTGGAGGTGCGCCTGCGTGGACGCCGCCACCCGCACGGGTCCCGGATCGCCGAGGACCACGCCCCCGAGAAGGCCACCGAGGGCGATTCCGCCGAAGACCAGCAGATTCCAGCCCCCGACGCGACGCCAGTCGTAATCGAAGTACGTGCCACGCATCGGGAGCGCGGCACAGAGGTGACGGAGGTTCGACGAAAGGCCGAATGGCCGGTTCGCGAGCAGCAGCAGGAGGGGTACGACGAGGCCGACGGCCGGCCCGGCGACGTACCACGGCCACGGCTGCGTGAGGAGTCCGGGGAGGTTCACGGCGATAGTGTACTACTCTTGTCAACCATCGGGTGTCACCCATCGAGCCCCGCCGTCCCCCCCGAGCGGCTCGCCTTCCAGCCGCGTTCGGCGGCTCGACGGCGCGGCCGACGAGCGGCCGCCAATTGACGCGCCGCCCGGACCGACGTATATTCGAACCACTTAGCAAAACCGTTTTCGGAATGGGGTCCCACCCTGCCCGAAGGAGGCTCGCCTCGTGCAGCTGCCAGTCCAGTCCGACGCTCTGCGAATCGCCAACCGCCGCGCCGTCTACCGCGCACTGGCCACGCACGGCGATCTGACGCGCGCCGAGCTGGCGCTGGCGACGAGGCTGTCGACGCCCACGGTCAGCAGCATCGTCGGCGAGTTCGTCGCGCAACGACTGGTCGTCGCCGCCGGCACCGAGAGCGGCACGGGCGGCCGCCCCGCCCAACGCCACCGCTTCGATGCGCGCGCTCGCAGCGTCCTGGCGGTCGACCTCTCCGGCCGGCGCGCCACGGCGTGCACGGTGGACCTTCGCGGCTACCTCGTACGCGGTTTCGAAGGGCCCACCGTCGCTCCCGGCGGCATCGCGGAATTGGTCGATTGGCTCGCCCCGCTCGTCGCCGACGACGAAATGGCCGTGCGGCGCCTCGCACTGGCCGTCCCCGGCGTCGTCGACCCGATCGATGGCCGCGTCCACCTCGCCCCTGCGCTCGGGTGGCACGATCACGACGCCGCCGCCACGTTCCGCGACGCGCTCGGCGTCCCCGTGGTGCTCGAGAACGACGTCAACGCACTGGCGCTCGCCGAGCTCCATTACGGCGCCGGGACGTCGTATCGGCACGTGCTCTACGTCGCCATCGGGAGCGGCGTCGGAGCAGGGCTCGTCATCGATGGCCGGCTCTATCGCGGCGCCCATGCGGCCGCAGGAGAGCTCGGCTACGCCCTGCCGCACGGCGGCGCGCGGTCGGAATCTGTAGCACCGCGTGACGAAGCCCGGCGCGGCGCCGAGCCGGGGCCGTTCGAGCGCGCCCTCCTTGCCGTGGCGGAGGGGTGTGTGGACG
>JACDHU010000194.1 GCA_013820865.1 Chloroflexota bacterium | reverse complement strand
GTCTGACGCGAAGCTTCACCATCTACGATCGGGCCGACCAGGTGGCGCTCGTCAAATCGGTCCTGAAGCGGTTGGACCTCGATGAGAAGCGCTTCAGCCCGAATGGGATGCTGGCCTGGATCGGTCAGCGCAAGGACGAGCTGGCCGATGTCGCCACAGCAAAGCGGCAGGCAGCGAACTACTACGACGAGACCGCCGCGAAGGTGTACGAGGGCTATCAGCGGCAGTTGGGCGAGGACGACGCGGTCGACTTCGATGACCTGCTCATGCGCACCGTGTTCCTGTTCGAGCAGCACCCCGACGTGCTTGCGCGCTACCAGGGTCGCTGGCAGCAGGTCATGGTCGACGAGTACCAGGACACGAACCGCGCTCAGTACCTGATCTGCCGCCACCTGTCCGCCAAGCACACCAACCTCGCGGTGGTCGGCGACGACGATCAGAGCATCTACTCCTGGCGCGGCGCCAACATGCGCAACATCCTGGACTTCGAGGCCGATAACCCCAGCGCCAAGGTCGTGAAGCTGGAGCAGAACTACCGATCCACGCAGACCATCCTGGATGCCGCGCACGCGGTCGTGAGCCGCAACGCCGGGCGCAAGGACAAGCGCCTGTGGACCGATCGCGGCAGCGGCACGCAGATCACGCTGTTCGACGCCTACAACGAGTACGAGGAGGCGGAGTTCGTCGCGCGCCAGGTCGAGAAGCTGGTGGGTGCCGGCCGCCGCGGCGGGATGGCCGCGCTGCTCACCAGCCGCGCCGGCGACGAGGACGGCTCACTGCGGTACGGCGACATCGCGATTGCCTACCGAGTCAACGCCCAGAGTCGCGTGCTCGAGGAATCGCTGGTGCGGTTCGGGATCCCGTACCAGCTCATCGGCGGGACCCGCTTCTACGAGCGGCGCGAGGTGAAGGACGCGCTCGGGTACGTCCGGCTGGCTCGTAACCCCGCCGACCGCGTGGCGCTCGGACGGATCATCAACGTGCCGGCGCGCGGGATCGGCGCCAAGACGGTCGAGGAGCTGAATGCCTGGGCCGAGTCGCGCGACGTCAGCCTCTGGGATGCCGTGCAGGCAGCCGACGAGAACCCGAACCTCGCTCCGCGCGCGCGCGCCCAACTTGGCGTCTTCGCCGATCTCATGCGCGGGCTGATGGCGATGGTGCCGGCCGAGCCGCCGTCGGCCATCTTCGACGCCGCCCTCGAGCGCTCTGGCCTCCAGGCCGTCATCCAGGACGGGACCGATGACGGTGAGGAGCGCTGGACGAACGTCTCCGAGCTGCGCAACCACGCTGCCGAGTTCGACGAGATCGCCGCACCCGAGGGCCTCGCTCGTTTCCTGGAGGAGGTTGCGCTCGTCAGCGACCAGGACGAGCTGGACGAGGCGCCGGATCGGGTGACGCTGATCACGCTCCATGCGGCCAAGGGCCTCGAATTTCCCGTGGTGTTCATGGTCGGCATGGAGGAGGGCCTGCTGCCGCACAGGCGTGCCCTCGAGGATGAGCGCGAGCTGGAGGAGGAGCGCCGCCTGGCCTATGTCGGGATGACGCGCGCCAAGGACCGGCTGTACCTGGTGCACGCGCATCATCGGTCCACCTATGGCGTTGGCGCCCAGTCCGATCCGTCTCGGTTCCTGAGCGAGTTGCCGGAAGAGCTCCTGTTGGCTCAGCGTTCCGAGGCGCCTACCCGGCGCGGTGGTCAGCGCTGGGCCGGGACTGATGACTCCAGTGGCTGGCTGCCGAGTGGCTATCGCTCGCCGACGCGTCGGGTCCAGGAGCCGTTGCGACCCATCTCGTTGCCCGACCTGTCCGCGCCGCGTCCGATGGGCCGGCAGCTGGATGCCGCTCGTGCCCGGGTGGCATCGGCGACCTACGAGGGCACCACGGTCGATCTCGGAAGCGGCACGTTCTCGGCTCAGGGGGCGGGCGACGCGCTCGGCGCCGAGGAGGATCCGGCGTGGCGGGCAGGCGACCGCGTCAAGCACCGGCGCTTCGGCGATGGCATCGTGGTAAGCAGCCGGATCGTGAAGGGCGATGAGGAAGTGACGGTCGCATTCGTTGGCGAGGGTGTGAAGCGGCTCATCGCTGCATACGCCGGTCTCGAGCGGGCATGAGGAGGAAAGGGTGAGCATGCAGGAACTGGTTGACGACCTCGTGGTGGCGCGCAACGAGTTCATGTCGGCCGTTGGCCGAGCGGACGAATTCAGCGCGCGAGAGATGATCGCGCACGTCGGCTACTGGGTGGGCAGCGCGGTCGAGGCCATCCAGGCCGCCGAGGACGGCCAGGCTTCGTCATTCGGCAGCGATCGACCCCCCACCGACGAGGTTAACGAGACCGTCGCACGCGTCGCGCGCGAGACGGATCTCGCCACCGTCCGCAGGCGCGAAGCAGCGTCATTCGACGTCCTGGTCGAGCGGCTGAGTCGCATGGATCCGTCGCTGCTGTCCGCGACGCTGCCGGACGGCGCGACGCTCGAGCAGGGCCTGCGCGAGGACGGCGCGGATCACTACCGCGAGCACGCGGCGGAGCTGCTCGCTTGACGCGTCTCGGTGAGCTCAAAGTGGCGTTGGAAGCCGAGCACGACGCGTTCCTGACCGCGCTCGAGTCGGTTGACCTCGAGCTGGTGACGGTACCCGGCATCGTCGAGGACTGGAGCGTTCGTGACCTCGTCGTCCACGTGGCGTTCTGGGCCGAGCACGCGGTTGAGGCGCTCGCGTTGGCCTCGGCCGGTCACGGCGACGAGTTCGCGTATGACACCGCCCAGACCGATGCGATGAATGCCCGTGTGCTGGAGGAATCTCGGCGCACGTCGCCTGCGGCGGCGATTGAGCGGGAAGTGCGCGCCTTCGACGCGTTCGCAGCCGCTCTCGACGCGCTGGATCCGACATTGCTCGATCTGCGGCTGGGCAACGGAGATGCGGTCGCGGAGGTCATCGGCTACGACGGTGCGGCTCACTACCGCGAGCACACCGCCCACCTGCGTGCCTGGTTCGACGAGGCCGACGCCGAAGACGACGACGTCTAGGCTCTTCTCCCATCCGTAGAATCTTCGCGTGACCGATCCTGCGGCTCGCGCCGCCGAGCTGAGCGCGAAGCTCAACGACGCCAACCACCGTTACCACGTGCTCGACGCGCCGACGATGCCGGACCGCGAGTACGACCTCATGTTCCGTGAGCTGGTCGAGCTTGAGGCGTCAGACCCGACGCTCGTCACCGAGGATTCACCAACCCAACGGGTCGGAGCCCCCGTCGAGGGTGGGTTCCCGACCGTGCGCCATGACGTGCCCATGCTCAGCCTGGGCAACGCCTTCGGAGCCGATGAGCTGCGCGAGTTCGACGCACGCGTCCGCCGCGGCCTTGGTCTGGAAGCCGACGACGCCCCGGTGGCATACGTCTGTGAACTGAAGATCGACGGGCTCGCGATCAGCCTCCGGTACGAGGGCCGACGCTTCGTCCGGGGGGCAACCCGTGGCGATGGCACATCCGGCGAGGACGTGACGCCCAATCTGCGCACCGTGCGTGCCATACCGATCACCCTGCACACCGAGCCGCCTGGCGATCGGCTCGAGGTGCGCGGCGAGGTCTTCATGCCACGTGGCGCGTTCGCTGCGCTCAATGAGCGGCTCGAAAAGGAAGGAAAGCCGCTGTACGCGAATGCCCGCAACACGACGGCGGGAACCGTGCGCCAGAAGGACCCGGCCGTGACCGCCGGCCGGCGGTTGAGCCTGTGGACCTACCAGCTCGTCGGTGCGCACGGCTTGGCCAGCCATTCGGAGTCGCTCGACCTCCTGCGGCGTCTGGGCTTTCCGGTCAACCCGCACGTTCGGCGCGTGGAGGGCATCGACGCGGTCGTCGCCTTCACCGAGGAATGGGCGCAGGCACGCAAGGACCTCGAGTACGAGACCGATGGGATCGTCATCAAGGTCGACTCTCTCGCGGACCAGGAGGCGCTGGGATTCGTCTCCCGGGCGCCGCGCTGGGCGACGGCCTACAAGTTCCCGGCCGAGCAGGTCACCACGATGCTCGAAGCGATCGACGTCTA
>JACDHU010000193.1 GCA_013820865.1 Chloroflexota bacterium | reverse complement strand
GGGTCGCCCGAAATGTGGCGCCCCGACGCATCGATGACGGCGAGCCGCTCGGGATCGAGCAGACCGAAACCCGATCCGGTCGGCGTGACCAGCATGCGACCGTCGTCCAGGAGCGCCGATATGTTGCCGGTCGAACCGTGGGTCAGACCGCGGTCATGAAGCATGCGTGCCAGCAGGCAGATGCGCTCGCGCAGACGCGACTCTTCGGTCATGTAGCGGTCCCTTCTCCGTTGTGGGCATAGACGGCTTCCACAGCGCGCAGCGCGGCGATGCCCTCGCGCATGCCCGTCTCGAAGGGTGTGCCGGACTCGAGGCAGTCGACGAAATGTCGAATCGCCGCCGCGTAGGCCGCCGGGTATCCCTCGTCGTAGGAGCCGACGTGCTCGGCGATCTCAGGGTCGCTGCACCGCAACGTCCAGTCGTCGAGCAGGGCGCTGGCATGGGTGCCGTGCACGAGCAACCTGTCGTTCGGGAGGGGCGGTTCACCTCCAGCGGCGGCGGTCGCGGTGACCGTGCCCGCCACGCCGCCGGCCACGAGCGCGATTACGGCGGTGTCCTCGGCCGCGATCGTGCCCGCACGGACCGACAGCCGCGCACCTGCGATCTCGACCGGGCCGAACAGAAAGGCCAGCGTGTCGAGATGGTGGACGAGGACCTCGATCACCAAGAACCGGTCGAGGTCGGCGAAGAAGGGTTGCCGTTCGAGCGCCGGAACCCGGCCGTCCGGGCGGCGCACCAAACCCGATCCCATCACGTTCAGGGCGAACGTCACCGGTGACCCGAGCGCGCCGCGTTTCAGCCAATCCTTCAGGACGCGGTAGTGAGCGCGCCAGCGCCAGTTCTCGTGCACCATCACGCGCGGACCTCCGGCCAGCTCCATCGCCAGTGCTTGCGCTTCCTCCAACGTGGGGGCGAGGGGTTTCTGGCATAGCGCCGCGATGCCGCGCTCGGCCGCGGCGCGCAGCGCGATGCCGTGGGCGGCAGGCGGCAGCGCGATGTCGAGCGCGTCCGGGCGAAGCGCGTCGAGCATGCGGTCGACCCCGTCGAAGACGGCTGGGATATCGAACTCTGCGGCGCGGGATCGCGCCTTGTCGATGTCGCGATCGCAGATTCCGATCACGCGGACGCGCGGGTCGGAGGTCCAGGCGGGCATATGGTGGCCGGTGACCATGCCGGCCCCAGCGATGGCTACGGTGATTGGTGTGTTCATGATCGGAAAGGGTCCTCCTCGTCTTGGGATTCGGTCGTCGACGTGGCCTGCCCCCCGTCTCAGCCGCGAGCGCGGCCCCACGCGTTTTCGAGAGACCGGATCAAGCAGCTGCCGCCGTGAGGCCGAACAGCCGTTGCGGTGTGAGGCTCATGACGTGCTCGAGATGGAGGCCGACCGCGGTATCGACCCAGGCGAGGAGGTCCGCGTAGGCGGGACGCGGCGCATCGCCGAGCGCGATGAACGGCCAGTCCGACCCCCAGATGCAGCGCTCGGGACCGAACGCCTGCAGCAGCCGCCGCGCGACGGCGGCCGCCTCGGGCCAAGGCGCACCGCTCGCGTCGATCCGGAAGGGTGCCGATAGCTTGGCGTAGATCCATGGGTTGCGGGCGGCGAGGCCACAGAGGGCTTCGAACGCCGACGCAGCGACGCCATCCCCA
Organism: Chloroflexota bacterium; assembly: GCA_013820865.1. Taxonomy (GTDB): domain Bacteria; phylum Chloroflexota; class Limnocylindria; order QHBO01; family QHBO01; genus JACDBZ01. The sequence goes on along the minus strand of JACDHU010000193.1, from coordinate 2,427 downwards.
CTCCGCGGTGACCCTAGATGGTCGAGAACGACCGGCGCCGAGGACGATGCCAGCGCGTCGGCGTGCCCAGCGAGCACCTCGGCCGAAGCGAGAATCTGCACCAGGAGGCCCGCTTCCGCGGCCGCACCCAGTAGGCGCTCCAATCGTTCACGAGGCAGGACGCCGCCATCGTAATCGGTCACGTTGAGCCGCAGTCCCACGATGCCCGGCTGCCGCGCAAGCGCCGCGACGTCCGTGGGCGCTTCGACCATGCCGATCCCGCGCAGCCGCTCTGGCGCTCGAGCCAGGGCGTCGTGCAGCGCGCGGTGATCGGTGCCGTACCCGCTGGGCTGAACGACGACGGCACCGGTGATGCCGTGCGCGTCCATGCAGGCGAGGAGCTCTTCGGCGGTGCCCCGCTCGGCCGCGTTCGCGCGATAGCCCTTGTTCGACGACATCGGCCAGCGCGCCGAATCGATCACGTGGACGTGCGTGTCGATCCACACCCTGTCACGCGGTGACGGTGGCAAGATCGACCTCGTTGTTCAGGGCGCTCGTCTCCACGTAGCGCTGCAGGTTGGCGAACAGGGCGCGCATCTTGTGGGTCATCGCGTCGCGCGTGCCGGCGGAGATGTGCGGCGTGAGCACCACGTTGGGCAGAGTGACGAGCGGACTATCCGCTGACAGGGGTTCCTCTTCGAACACGTCCAGACCTGCCGCGAGCAGCCGTCCCTCCGCCAGCGCCTCGGCCAACGCCACGTCATCGATCAGGCCGCCACGGGCGGTGTTGACGACGATCGCCGAGGGCTTCATCAGCGCGAGCGCATCGCGGTCGAGGATGTGCGTGGTCGAAGGCGTCAGAGGCATGTGGAGCGACAGGATGTCGGCGCTCTGCAGCAACTCCCGCTTCTCGACGCGCCGAACACCGAGGGCTCGTTCCGCCTCCGGTCCGAGGGACGCGTGCGGGTCCACGTAGATCCCGTCCGTCTCGAAGGCGCGCAGGCGCAGAGCGGCGGCCTGCCCGATCCTCCCGAAGCCCCAGTAACCGACCGTCTTGCCCGCCAGTTCGATGGACACCGGGCGCAGGGCGTTGACATGCCAGCGTCCCTGGCGCAGCTCCGCATCGGCGAAGGCGGCCCGGCGCGCGGCGGCGAGCGCCAGCAGGACGGTGTGCTCTGCCACGCCGGTCGTGGTGCCCTCGGGCGTCAGCGCGAGCCTGATCCCTCGTTCCGCAAGGTCGTCGGCCGGGGTGGTGTCGTGCCAGCCCACGCCTTGGTGATGGACCAGCTCGAGATCCGTCGCCTCCGCAAGCACCCGCGACGACAACGGCTTCGCCGCGACGATGGCGATGCGGCAACCGGCGATGCGCGCGCACCGTTCGATGTCGCTGTCCGAGTCAAGGGTGACGAGTTCGAACCCAGGCGGCAGCTCTTGGCGCACCAACGCGTACATGTCCGGCGTGCCGAGGCTGTTGTAGAACACACGCACCGTGTCGTTCATGAACGGGTCTCCGGCAGGAACTCGAAAAGCTCGTCCTCGGACGGATCGGCCACCCAGCTTGGCATCGTGTCGCCGCGCGCAAGCGCCGCTTCCATGTCGGCCTCCTTGGCTCGCACCTCCTCCAGCGCAGCGCCGACTTCGCCGGCGCGCGCCGCGGGGATGACGACCACGCCGTCCTCGTCGCCCACGACGATGTCGCCCTGTCCGCAGGCCACGCCTGCGCACACGATCGGCAGTCCGACGGCGCCGGGACCGTTCTTCTGGGGCGAGTTCGGGCTGAGGCCGCGCGCGAAGACCGGGATCCCGGCCGCGTCGCAACCGGCACGATCGCGCACGACCCCATCGGTGACGATGGCCACGACACCGGCGTTCTTGGCCATACCGACGAGGATGTCGCCGCACACCGATGAACCTGTGAAGCCACCGGTCGAGATCACCAACACGTCGCCCGGCTGCGCGAAGCGCAGCGCAGCCCAGGGCGCAAGGTTGTCGCGTGGTCCGGCCTCGACAGTCAGCGCGCTGCCAATGAAGCCCTGCGCGCGGGTCACGGGCTTGATCGCGGCGTCCATGGCGCCGTTGCGGCCCATGGCGTCGACGATGTTGCCCACGGGCACATCTCTGAACGGCGCAAGCGCTTCCTGCGTGGGCCGGACGAGGCGGCGGGGCGCACGTAAGCGTAGCGGTGTGTTCACGGGACGACCTCTCTACGATGAACGGAGAAGGGAGCGAGCCAAGGGGCAGAATCAGCCATGTCGCAGCACTTCGGCCGCATCGGCGAAGAAGCGCGGACCACCGAAGTTCCCGGACTTCAAGGTAAGGACCAGGTCCCGATCGGCCGCGCGCATCGCCGGCACGCCCGGGGCGATCTGTGGCCCAACGTCGAGCGCTTGGAGCTCGAGACCGGCCGCCACGGCGCCCGAGGTTTCGCCGCCCGCCACGATCAGCCGA
>JACDHU010000192.1 GCA_013820865.1 Chloroflexota bacterium | reverse complement strand
GACCGGGATCGGTGCCGACGAGCTGTACGCCGAGTACTTCGCGGTGTATGGCGTCAACGCCCCCCAACCCGTTCCGGGCGCGCCAATTCCTGCCTCGAACGTCGAACGCCCGGTGCCTGGCCAGATCGATCGTGGTGGTGTCGACCCGAAGCCGAGCCCGGGGTCAGATTCGGCGCCGGATTCGGATACGGATCCGGACACGGAACCTCCGGCCCCGGACGCCGGGCCCGGGGAGAACGTCACGGGCTCGACCGACAGCCAAGTCCTCGCGATCTTGGCCGTGATGGCGACCCTCGCGCTTGGCGTCGCACTCCTCATTGCGCGCCGGGCAACGCGGAGCAAGAGCACGTGAGCCGTCGCCTCGCCGCTCGCCCGCGCCTTAATCGTCCGCAATGGGCGTTGAGCATCGGCGCAGCGCTCGCCGTCATCGGGTTCGTCGGCGCCGCCCAGTGGAACAGCTCGATCGCACGACAGGAGTTCATCACTTCCGCGCAGCGCGTCCTCATCAGCGGGGCGCAGCAGGCCCAGAGCCAGCAGGAGTCGTTGCGATCGCAGATCGAGGAGGCTGAGGCGCAGGTCCGAGGCTTCCAGGAGCAGGCCGAAGGCTCGGCGACGCTGAGCACCCGACTCAGCGAGCAGGTGGCGGCGGCGCGGTTGGCCACGGGCCTCGAGGCCGTTCGTGGCCCCGGCACGGTCGTCGAGATCGCCGACTCGCAACGATCGGTGCCGGCGGCTGAGAACGCCTCGAACTACATCGTCCTCGTGGACGACCTGCGTGACCTCATCACCGCTCTCTGGGCCTCCGGGGCCGAAGCGATCACCGTGGCGGGCGGAGGCGGAGCCGGGGGCCCCGGCGAACGGCTGGTGTCGACGACCTCGATCTACGGCGCCGGATCAGCGATCCTGATCAACACGACGCTTCTTTCGCCGCCGTACCGGATCGAAGCGATCGGACCCGATGGCCTCCATGATCGATTCCTGGCCCACCCGAGCTACATCACGCGGGTGGCGAAGCGTATCGACGCGTATGGGCTTCAGTTCGCCAGCGAACCGCGCGACGAGCTGACGCTGCCGGCGTTCATCGGCAACACGCGTCTGCGCTGGGGCGCGCCCGTCGCGGAAGCCAACTGATGGCCGCTCGCATCGCACAGCTCAGCCTCTTTGGCGTCGCGATCATCATTGGACTGCTGCTCGTCGGCCAGCTTCGATCCCAGGCTCGCCCGATCGAGCTGTCGAGCCTTACCGCGCAGGAGCTTTCGGTCCTTGTCGAGACGCTGTCTGCCCGCAACGTCGAGCTCGCCGGTGGCCTGGCCGACCTGATCGAGCAGATTCGCGATTACGAGATCAGTCAGGCGCGCGGCCAGTCTGAGGTGGTGCTGACCGCCGAGGACCTCGAGCGCATCAGGGCGTTCGGCGGCCTGCTCGGCATCGAGGGTCAGGGGCTCCGGCTCGAGGTCGAGGGCTCGTTCGATCCGACCGCGATCAACGATTTGATCAATGAGCTGCGCAACGCGGGAGCCGATGCGATCGCCATCGATGATATCCGCATCACGGCGCGGTCGGTCGCCGTACTCGGGACCGATGCTATCGAGATCGACGGACAGCCCATCGGCCGAACCTTCCAGATTCGCGCCATCGGGTCACCCGAGGGGCTGCGGGCGGCTATCGAGCGGCCCGGTGGGATCCTGGCGCTGCTCCAACAATCGGTTGATGCTCGCTTTTCGACGACGGAGGAGCGCGCGCTGGAAATTCCGCCAACGCGACGCGATCTGGCGCCGCAGGCTGCCAGTCCGGTCGAGTAGCCTGTAGCGCCGACCATCGAGGAACTGCACCGGATGATGCCGTGAAGGAACTGATCGAACGCGCACTCGACGCCGCCGAGCGCGGTGGTGCCAGCTACGCCGATGTCCGGGTTGTCGAGCGCGAGACGGAGCAGTTGACGGTGAAGAACGGCGCGCTCGAAGCTGCCACGTCGACCGTGAGCGCGGGATTCGGCGTGCGCGTGCTCGTCGAAGGTGCCTGGGGCTTCAGTTCCAGCCGCGAGATGCACACCACGGAGGCCGAGCGCATCGGGCGCGAGGCGCTCGAGATCGCTCGGGCATCGGCCATCGCGCATCGGGTGCCGGTCGAGCTTGATGCCACGCCGCCGGTGACGGATCGGTACCGCACGCCATACGACGAGGATCCATTCGCCGTCAGCCTCGACGACAAGCTGCGCATTCTGATGGATGCCGATGCGGCCATGGCGCGCGTCGCAGGGGTGGCGATCCGCGAGGGAAACCTGAGCTCGGGGCGTGAGACGAAGACATTCGCGTCAAGCGCCGGAGCCTGGATCGAGCAGGAGATCGTGGAGTCAGGCGGCGGCATTGATGCCACGGCCGTGAACGACTCGGAACTCCAGCAACGCAGCTACCCGAATTCCTTCGGTGGCCAGATGGTGACCGGCGGCTTCGAGGCGGTCCGCGCCCTGGATCTCGCGGGCCACGCTCAGGAGACCGCGGAGCTGGCCGTCGCTCTGTTGGATGCGCCGCAATGCCCGTCCGGCGAGATGGACCTGGTGCTCGACGCGACCCAGGTCGCGCTCCAGATCCACGAGTCGTGTGGCCATCCGACCGAGTTGGATCGCGTGTTCGGGACGGAAGCCAGCTTTGCGGGAACCAGCTTTCTCACCACCGACAAGCTTGGCAAGCTGCGGTACGGCAGTGACCTGGTCCACATCGACGCCGATGCCACGGCGCCGGGTGGGCTGGGCACGTTCGGCTACGACGACGAGGGGGTGCCCGCGCAGAACGTGCCGCTCATCGAGGGCGGCATGCTGGTCGGGTACCTGACCAGCCGGGAGACCGGCCCGCGCATCGGGCGCCAGAGCATGGGCAGCGCCCGCGCCTGGTCATGGAATCACATCCCCCTGATCCGCATGACGAACATCAACCTGCGTCCGGGCGATGCCGGCAGCCTCGAAGATCTCATCGCCGATACGCGCGACGGAATCTTCATGAGCATCAACAAGAGCTGGTCGATCGACGATCGGCGACTGAACTTCCAGTTCGGCGACCAGGCCGGATGGATCATCAAGAACGGTCGCCGCACTCAGCTCGTGAAGAACCCGACGTACACTGGCATCACGCCGCGGTTCTGGGGCAGCCTGGACGCGATCTGCAGCCCGTCCGAGTGGACGTTGTGGGGGTTGCCGAATTGTGGCAAGGGTGAGCCGATGCAGATCGGTCACGTCGGCCACGGCGCGGCCCCGGCCCGCTTTCGCGGGGTCAAGGTCGGAGTGGGTCGATGGTAGTCGGACGCGAGGATCTGGACGAACTCCTCGATCGTGCGCTGGCGCATTCGCGCGCGGACCAGACCGAGGCGCTGTACCTGGGCCAGGACTCGGCCCTGACGCGATTCGCGAACAACCAGATCCATCAGAACGTGCGCGAACACGATGCGAACCTCCAAGTGCGCGTGGTGCATGGCGAGCGAGTCGGCGTTGCCGCAACGAACCGACTGGACGAGGATGGCATTCGAACGGTGGTCGAGCGTGCCGCGGCGATTGCCGCTCGCTCCGCGCCGAATCCGCACGCGGCCCTGTTGCCCGAGCCCGACGGCCGCGATCATGATCCGGACCTCGGCTACGTCTCCGCCACGGCCGAAGCCGGCGCCGATCTTCGGGCGGAGGGAGCTCGTGCCGTGATCGCCGCTGGCGAGGCGAAGGGGCTCGAGACGGCGGGGTCGTTCGCCACTTCGGTCATGACCGTCGCGGTCGCCAACTCGCGCGGGCTGCGAGCCTCGCATCGATCGACGCGGGCGGCGTTGCTGACGGTGATGATGGACGGCTTCGCTTCCGGCGCCGCGTCCGGGTACGCCCAGGCCGGTTCGGGCGACGTCGCGCGCATCGATGCCGAGGCGATCGGCGCTGAAGCAGCCCGGAAGGGCGACGACATGCGCGGCGCCGGTGAGCTCGACCCCGGAGAATACGAGGTCATTCTCGAGGAATACGCCGTTACCGGACTACTCGAGTACCTGTCCTACATCGGCTTCTCCGGATTGGCGCACGAAGAAGGGCGCTCATTCATGGATCTCGGCGCCAGGGTCATGGGCGAGAATGTCGCCATCTGGGACGACGGCACCGATCCGAGCG
>JACDHU010000191.1 GCA_013820865.1 Chloroflexota bacterium | reverse complement strand
CCTGATAGGTGGGCGGCAAGGACGGCGGTCGACAAGGTTCGTAAGTCGGTCCTGATTGGTAAGTGACAACCGACGAAGGAACGCCCGTGGACGGCCGCAGCGCATCGGCCTAGGCTGGAGGCCGCATGAGCACGTTTCGCTACTCGAGATGGGATGGCAGCCAGCAGCTGCCGGCGTTCGACGCGGATGATGTGCTCGACGCGCTCTCCGACGACATTCTGGCCGAAGGTGACGTGCGCCGCGCCCTCCAGCGCCTCATGCAGCGGGGCTTGCGCGGCACGCGAGGCGGCGACGTCCCGGGCCTCCGACGGATCATGGAGCGCCTGCGAGCGCGTCGACAGGAGGAGCTGGAGAACGCCAACCTCGACGGCGTGATGGAGGACATCAACGGTCGGGTCGAGGAGATCCTGGCGCAGGAGCGCGAGGGGATCGCCGAGCGGACGAAGGCCGCCGAGCAGCGTGCCCTCGACGCGCCACCCGGAGCGGACCAGGACCAGGCGCGCATGGCGGAGCAGGTCATGCGGCGCACGGCGCGCCAGCGCGAGAACCGACTGGACGCCCTACCGCCGAACCTGGCGGGTCGCCTGCATGGCTTACGCGACTACGAGTTCATGGACGACGACGCACGCGATGCATTCAACGCGCTCACCGACGAGCTGCGGCAGCAGATGCTCCAGACGTACTTCGCCGGGCTCAAGGAGGGCGTGGCGGGCATCACGCCTGAGGACCTCAACGGCGTGCGCGAGATGGTCCGGGACCTGAACGCCCTGCTCGAGAAGCACGCCACCGGCGCGGACACGGCCGATGAGTTCGGCCGGTTCATGGCCCAGCACGGCGCCTATTTCCCACCCGGGATCGCCAACACCGATGAGCTGATCGAGCACCTGCACCGGCGGGCATCGCAGATGTCGTCGCTGATGAATTCCATGAGTCCGCAGATGCGCGACGAGCTGCGCGACCTGATGGAGGATCTCCTGCGCGATGATCGGCTCAAGATCGACATGGCCCGATTGGCGGGCAACCTCCAGATGGCCCGGCCGGATCTGTCGTATGGCGAGCCCTACCCGTTCGAGGGCGATGAGCCGATGGGTCTCGCCGATGCGCTGGCGGCCATCGACCGGCAGCAGCAGTACGACGCCATGGAGGAGGCACTCGGCGCGGCGCGCGACCCCGACGCGCTCGAAAAGGTGGATGCCGATGCGCTGCGCGACCTCGCTGGCGACGATGCGATCGACGACCTCGACCAGCTCCGCGAGCTGACGCGGGCGTTGGAAGAAGCGGGCTACCTCGACCGCGACTCGGGTCGCCTGGAGCTCACGCCGCGCGCGGCACGCAAGCTCGGGATGCGCGCGCTGACCGATATCTTCAGCCGGCTGCGGCGCGAGGGGTTCGGCGGACATGCGCTGCCGCTTGCCGGGCGCGGCGGCGAGCCGACCGACGAGACGAAGCGCTACGAGTTCGGCGACCCGTTCAGCGTCGACATCAACCGCACCCTGTTCAACGCCATGACACGTGGTGGTCCGGGCACGCCGGTCGTGATCGGTCCCGACGACTTCGAAGTCTCGCGCAGCGAGGAGACCGTGGTCTCGAGCACGGTCCTGTTGCTCGACATGAGCCGATCGATGCTGCTGCGCGGTTGCTCATCGGCGGCAAAGAAGGTCGCGATGGCGTTGCATACGCTGATCCACACGAAGTACCCGCGGGATCGGCTGTACGTGGTGGGGTTCGCCTACTACGCGCGCCAGCTCAAGCCGGAGTCCATCCCGACGCTCAGCCCGTACGAGTTCGAGTACGGCACGAACCTCCAGCACGCGCTGATCATCGCGCGCCAGCTGTTGGGCCGATCCGGCGGCGGCAACAAGGAGATCGTCGTGATCACCGATGGCGAGCCGACCGCGCACATCGAGAACGGTCAGGTCGAGTTCGCCTATCCGCCCACGCTGCGCACGGTCCAATCCACCCTGCGCGAGGTGGGCCGATGCACGCGCGAGGGGATCGTCATCAACACGTTCATGCTCGAGCGATCGCGCTATCTGTCGGAGTTCGTTGACCTGATGTCGCGCATCAATCGCGGGCGGGCCTTCTACGTCGAGCCGGAGAACCTCGGCGAGTACGTCCTCGTCGACTACGTGTCGAAGAAGACGAAGCGCGTGGCCTAGGCGGTCCTGCCCGCCATGCGGGAGACTGTCCGCAAACGTCAGTCGTTATATCGTTAGCGATATAACCGGTGACAGTTTCATCGTCTCCCTGTGATCCGTCCCTCGTTGCCGCGCTTGAAGTTGCCCGTCGCGCGCGCCATGAGCTGCTGTGCAGCGGCGGCATCGGCGCCCGCCACGCGGGTTGTGAAGCGTTCGGCCGCCTTGCCGCGCAGGATCGTCACCGGTGCCGCGTGATAGCGAATCACGATGGAGCCATCTGATCGGGAGACATAGCTGAACGGCTCGTCGGCCAGCGGATCGGGCTTCGCCACCGCCGCACCATACGCCGTCCGCGGACGAGGTGGGAAAATCGAGACATGACGAGACCGCTGAACGTCGGGATTCAGCTCCCGGAGGTCGAGCGCGAGGTGCCGTGGGCCGAGGTGCGCGAGATGGCGGAGCGCGCGGAGCGCATCGGCCTGGATTCGGTCTGGGTCGGCGATCACCTGCTATATCGCGATGACGGGCTCCCGGCGCGCGGCCCGTGGGAGGCGTGGTCGCTGCTCGCGGCGCTCGCGGCCGTCACTGAGCGGGTCGCAATCGGACCGCTGGTGGCGTCGACCAGCTTTCACAATCCGGCCATGATCGCCAAGAAGGCGGCCACGATCGACGAGATCAGCGGCGGCCGGTTGATCCTGGGCCTCGGCGCCGGCTGGAATCGGTCTGAGTACGAGGCCTTCGGCTTTCCGTACGACCATCGCGTGAGCCGATTCGAGGAGGCGTTCACCATCATCCGCGAGATGCTAGGCAGCGGCGCCAGCGACGTCCACGGCACCTACTACCATCTCGACCGGGCCGAGCTCCTGCCGCGCGGGCCGCGTCGCGAAGGCCTGCCATTGATGGTCGGCTCCATGGGCGAACGGATGCTGGGTATCACGCTGCCTCATGTCGCGGCCTGGAACGCATGGGGCCCATGGTTCGGCAACACGGTCAGCGGCTATCGAACGTTGCATGCGACGATCGATGATGCCTGCCGGAATGCCGGTCGCGACCCGGCCGACGTCGCGCGCACGGTGGCCCTGGTCGTGGCTTTCCGGGGCGCCGTCGGCCGCGGATCATCGGTCAGCGATGAGACCTTCGAGCCGATCCCGGGCGACGCAGCGGACCTGGTCCCTGCCCTGCGGGCATTCGCCGACGCCGGTGTGAGCCACGTCCAGCTCGTGCTCGACCCCATCACCGTCGAGAGCATCGTGGCCCTGGAGCCGACCCTCGCCGCACTCGACGGCTGATACCATCGCCGACGTGGACATTGGTCGTTCTGGCCGGCTCGAGGCCGTGGCGCTGACCGCGGCGGGAGACCATGCCGTGCTCGTGCGCGAGGCCGGAGCCGATGGTCGTGGCCGGGCGCTCCTGACCACCGACAAGCTGCCCGATGGCGAGCGGCTGGTGGTCATGCCCCTTGATGACGAGGTCGAGGTGCGCGTCGACGGAGACGCGCTGGCCATCTGGTTGGGAAGCGGGTCGATCACTGGCGGCGGGTCACCCGCACCCGCGGACTCCCGCGTGCCACCGTGGGCTTCGATCATCGGCGGCGCGTTGTTACTGCTGGTGGTGGCCTTTGCCGTCATCGGCTCAGCGGTGGCCTTCGCATGGATCCTCGAGCTGTTCGCATGAGCGATGGACTGCGGCCGCCTGGCAGCGGACTGGCCGCCATGCGCATCGGCCTCGAGTTCGGAGGCGCCGATGACTTCGCCGACTCGTTCGAGCGTGCCATGGCCAAGGGAGGGGAGCAGGGCGCCTCGCTGGTCGCGGCGCTCGATCGGGGCGACCTCTCGATCCATCTGCCCCGCGTCGACGGACCGTGCTGGAACTCGGTGCCGCTGTTTCACCTCCACCGCGGAGAGATCCCGAGTGACATCGACTGGGCGACCACGAGCGGGATCCTCGAGAAGCTCGAGCGCTACCGCTAGCCGCATGGAGGAGCCACAGCGACGGAGCCTGCGCGA
>JACDHU010000190.1 GCA_013820865.1 Chloroflexota bacterium | reverse complement strand
AGCGCGCGCTCCGGCGGGCCGATCTCGAGAGGAGCGCAGAATCCGAAGCGCCGCGCGTAGCTCAGGAATGGATCAGGCCCGAGCTCCAGGCCGACGTGGGCAAAGAAGATGTTGCTCGAGACCTGGAGCGCCTCCGACAGCGGCCACAGCGCGGGCTCGATGCCGCCGAGGTCGTGCTCCGTGATCGTGAACCCGTCAACCACGAAGCCCTCCGTCTCCTGCCGCGGCTGGTCTTCAAAGGTCGTTTCGGGCGTGATAGCGCCGGAATCGAGCGCCGCCGCCGCCGTGAAGACCTTGAGGATCGAGCCCGGGACGTATCGACCCTGGGTGGCACGCGGCAGGAGCGGCTCGTTCTCGGCATTTCGCAGAGCTTCCATAGGCGCCCGTGCGGCCACCTCGTCACCGGAGATTGCCGTCGCGTCGAAAGTTGGGGACGAGACCATGGCCAGGATGGCCCCGGTATCGGGATCGAGCGCCACGACGGCGCCCGCATCAGCTCCGAGCTCCGCGGCGGCAAGATCCTGGAGACGCTTGTCGATGGTGAGCGTCAGGTCGCGCGGCTCGGCCTGACGGTCGAAGACGTCGTTGACGAGGTCGCGCAGCGGGTTTGGATCGGTCTGGCCCACCAGCAGGTCCTCGAACGCGCGTTCGACACCGGTGGTGCCGAACGGATGGCTCGCGTAGCCGATGACGTGCGTGAACGCGGTATCGGTATACGTCCGCCGGCTCAGGCCCTCAATCACCTCCGACGTGGCGAGCACCTGCCCGGATGCATCGAAGATGGAGCCCCGCACCAGGCCTCGGCGGGCGGCGATGACCTCCGGGTTGTCGCCGCGCGTGGCGAGCGCCGGCGCCTCGACGACCTGCCACCACACCAGGCTGCCAGAGACAAGCGCGAAGCTCAGCATGAGATACAGGCCCAGGCGACGAACGTTGGTCGCGATCACTTTGCGGCCTCTGTATCGGCGCCGATGGCGCTTCGATGGCTGATCGACAGCAGCAGGCCGATCATCATGAAACTGGCCAGCACGCTCGAGCCGCCATAGCTCACGAACGGCAGGGTGATCCCGGTCAGCGGGATGAGCTTCGTGTTGCCGGCGATGATGATCAGGGTCTGGAGTCCCAGGCTGGCGGTCAGGCCCACGGCGAGCAGGCCGCCGAAGTCATCACGCGCCAGCGCGGCGATGCGCAGACCGCGGAACACGAGCACGGCGCTGAAGCCCAGGAGCGCGAACGCACCCAGCAGCCCGAGCTCCTCGGCGACGGCGGTGAAGATGAAGTCGGTGTGGACGTACGGAATCGTCAGGCCGCCTCCGAGCGTGACGAGGCCCTGCCCCAGGCCCTCGCCGAAGATACCCCCACGCCCGAAGGCATAGATTGCTCGCACCGGCTGGAAGCCCGCGCCCAACGGATCGGCGAATGGGTCAAGCCAGACCTCGACGCGAAGCTGGACGTGGCCGAACAGCTGATACGCGACGAACGCCCCCGCGACGAACAGGACAAGACCGATCAGGACGTAGCTGCGCCGTCCGGTCGCCACGAACAGCATGGTCAGGAACGTACCGAAGAACAGGAGCGCGGTCCCGAGGTCGTTGAGCGCGACGGCGATGAGCATGACGGCGCCGAACAGCACGAGCATGGGCAGGAAGTACGGCAGCGGCGGGATGGCGAGGAAACCGATGCGCATGCGCGCGTCGGTGAGCAGGGTCCTCGTCTCGGCCAGGTAGCTCGCCAGGAAGATGACGAGCACGATCTTCAGCAGCTCGCCGGGCTGCACGCTGACGGGACCTAGGTCGATCCACAGACGCGCGCCATTCACCTCGTACCCGAGGATCAGCGTGGCAGCCAGAAGACCGATCCCTACCGCAGCCCATGTGTACTTGTAGTGGCGCAGAATGCCGTCGTCACGCAGGCCGATCGCGATCACCAGCATCACGACCGTCCCGACTCCGAACCACAGGAGCTGCGTGGCGGCCATCCCCAGCTCGAAGCCAAGGGCGGCCGTCCCGGCCAAGTCCTGCGGAAGGCGGTTGAGCATGATGAGGCCGATGCCGCCCATCGCCCCCACGGCCGGCAGAATGAGCTGGTCTCCGCGATGTCCGAAGGCGACCAGGCTGAGGTGCGCGCCCACGATGAGCGCGACGTAGCCGAGCGCAAGGTGGAGCGGCCCCGGCTCGAAGGCATTGGTCAACGCGATGTTGGTGATGACGAACCCGAGCGGCACGAGCAGCAGGATCGGCAGCAACAACCGAAACTCCACCCCGCGCCACGTGATCCGCATCAGTGTCCGATCACCGATCCAGGCGCATCCGCACCCGACCCACGGTCAGCTCGTCGCCGAAGCTGAGCGCCACCGGCCGATCGATGCGGTGGCCGTTCACATACGTGCCGTTGGTGCTGCCCTGGTCCTCGACGTACCAGCTGCGGCCGCGGAAAGTCAGCATTGCATGGTTGGTGCTGACGAAATCATCCTCCACGAAGATCGTGTTGTTGACGTTGCGACCGATCGAGTTGATCGGCCCGAGCGCAATGGTGCTGCCCGCCGGCGGCTCGTCCTCAGGTGACTCGAGCACCGAGAGTCGCCCGATACCAGAGCGCGACGCGAGCTGGGTCTGCTCTGCGCTACGCAGATCCCTGAGCAGCGACCCGGCAAAGCGCAGCAGGACCAGGTAAAGGCCCGCCACGAAGGCGAGCTGAAGAACCAGCAGCATGATGCGAAGGATGTCACCGGTCACGATCGCACCTGGAATTCAATCTCGGTGTCCCCGATGCGGATCACGTCACCCGGGCCGAGCGCGACCTGGCTGACCTGCTGTCCGTTGACAGTCGCGCCGTTGCGGCTGCCCAGGTCGGCGAAGCTGTACGCGCCGTGCTGGAGCCGCAACTGACAGTGGTGACGGCTGACCATCGGGTCATCGACGATGACGTCGTTGTCGCTGGCGCGACCAATGCCGATCAGGTGTCCGCCCAGGTCGAACTGGACCGGGTTGCTGCCACGCGTACTCACCAGCAGGTACGCGCGCCTGGCCGAGTCAGGGGAATCCGCATCGGCTGGTCGATCGAAGACCATGGTGTCCGAGCTGGCCGGCATGGGTGCGGCGTCTCGCAGGCGGTCGCCGTGCTGGTCGACCACGTTGGCCGCGACCTTGATCTCGCCACGCCGGATGCCCTCGTCAGAGACGATCTCCACGCGGGGCCGCGCGACCAGCGTGTAGCGCTCGTGTCGAGCACGCGCCAGGACACCGTGAGCCAGGTCATCCTGGAGCGAGGTCCGGTATGACGCGAACGCGGCGAAGTCGGACGGGTGAAGGTGGAGGTCGTACTGATTCGGTACGATGACCCCCGCATTCCCGTACGTCTTGTTCGTGTCCATCGCCCGTTCGATACGCTTCGCCAGGCTCACCGGCTGGATCGAAGCGCCCAGCCGTCCGGCCGGCGCCTCGAGAAAGCGTTCGAGGAACGACTCGACACGCGACAGGATCCCCATGCCGGCCGATCCTAGCACGCAGGGTACGAACGGCCTCCGATTCGGTACCAATGCGCCGATAGGGAGACACTGGACGGCGCGCCTATACTTCGTGCCCCTGACCGCCGCTGAAGCACCGTGGGAAAACGGGACCACCTTTGCCAGACACGCTCACCGAATCATTCTGCGAACGCTGCGGGACGCGCTACGAGTTCAAGGCGCCGACCCGTCTCAATCCCCTGCGTAAGACGCGGGGAATTCTTGGTGGCCTCAAGAATTACCTGACCAGCCAGGACGATCTGTCGGACGCCATGGGCGATGCCATGCGCACCGAAGAGGGCCAGCTGGCCACCGCGCAGCTCGAAGCCTTCCACGAGTCGTTCAATTTCTGCATCGACTGTCGCCAGTACACCTGCGTGAACTGCTGGAACGATGATGCCGGCCGTTGCCGCAGCTGCGCCCCTGTCGCGGGTACCGATGACCTCGCCGAGCGCCTGGCAGCCTCCGTCGCCGCCAATGGCAGCGCCCCCACTCTCGAGCCGATCGCGACCGTCGAGTTCCAACCTGGTCTCACCCTGGATGCATGGCCGAGCTCCGACCTCCCCGACGCGACCGCCGCGACCAACGGCCACGTTCACGTCCACGATGTCTGGCCGGCCGATGACCTGGGTGCGCCACCCGCCACC
>JACDHU010000189.1 GCA_013820865.1 Chloroflexota bacterium | reverse complement strand
TGGACATCGGGTCAATACTCTGTATCCGTGGCACCGAGGCGCTTATCGGCGCCGATATCGAGAGGTTTATCGCCAGTCATCAGTAGGGTCGCAAAACAGGCGACCAGAGCCAGAGGGGCTGAAACACACATGGAATCCCGAGCAACTACCCGGACGCGACTGAGCGTCGTCCCCGTCTTCATCGCACTCATGTTCAACCTGATGGCGCCGGTCCTCTCGATCGCCGCGCCGGATGGCGCACCGGGGCCATTGAGCGCGCCGGAAGCCGCCATCGCCGTTTCGGACATTGATCCCGCCCACGTGAACTTCACCCTCGAGGGCTGTAAGGATCCGTCGGTGAATCTCGAGCTCACGGACTTTGTGTGCGCCGATGAGGACTACACGTCGGGAAACCTGGGCAAGTCCTGGAACGAGCTCGACCTCGTACCGCATCGCCTCACCACGACTCTTGGGTCGCAGGCCGCGGCGACAACCACCTATGACGTCGCCATCGTGGCGGACCACGAAGAAGCCGGCGCTCCGGGCTACGACATCATCTCGGTACCTGTCATCAATGAGGAGCTGTCGGACGACTCGTGCATGGTTGAGGCCACCGGTGGACCCGTTGGTCTTGAGGCGGAGCCGGGAGTCGGCGGCACTGACATCTCGCTGTACCGCATCCTGACGATCACCCAGGACAAGGGAACCACCTGCGTCTTCGATTACTACGAGCGACTGGCGCTCGGCTCTCACCTCTTCTCCGGCTCGTCGCTGCACTCAAACCTGACCAATAAGAACCTCGGCACGCAGGGCGTTGGCGCCAGAGACGTGTCGATCCCGGTCAAGGAGATCGAGCCGCAGGAAATCAGCAAGGAGATGTCCGCTTCGCAGGGCCAGGCGTATGGCTGGTCCATCGAGAAGTCGGCCGACCCGACGTCGCTCCACTTCGCGAACACCTGCCTCGACACCGATGGCGCGCGCAGTGCCCAGGTCGAGATCACCATTCAATGGACGCGCTCCGGCCCGACCGCGAGCGGCGACACGATGATCACGACGAACATCTACGCCACGAACCCCGCGCATCGAACGATCCAGGTCAGCGTGACCGATAGGATCTACGCGGGTGCGGACCAGGCGGTGCTGCTCGACACGGCGAGCTCTGGGCCGGTCAACGTGGCCGCCGGCAGCGATGCCGTGCTGGTGCTGAGCCATCAGTTCGCTTACGACGGGTCCGCCACCTCTTTCAACGACGTGGCGACGGCGACCTACACCGACCTGGTCACCGGCATCGCCGTGCCCGGCCAGACAACGGCGAGCGCGTCGGCCACCACGACCGCATCGGGCGGCGGAATTGCCAATGCCAGCGTCCTGGTCACCGACACCGAGTCCATCACCGGCACCGGGCTGAGCTTCTCGGTCGCCCAGCCTTCGCTTGGAGCCTTCACCAACTACACCGCCGATGCGTCCACGACCGGCCCGGTCGACTGGGAGCACACGGCAACCGCTAGCGGTTCCGTGACGTTCGTCAAGACCGTCACGGTCGACGAGCCGCGCATCACGAGTGGATCGTTGTCCGACACGGCGACCATCGTCGGCGACGGCCAGACGACCCTTGACAGCGACAGCGAGAGCGTTGCCATCACGGCCGACGCCGAGGTCAGCCTGACCATCAACAAGACGATCCCGGCCGGCGCGCTGCGCAGTGGCGAATCGGTCACCTTCGACTTCAATATCAGCGGCCCGAACGACTTCGAGGAAACCGCCCAGATCACGTTCACGTTCGGTGGCCTGACCACCGGTTCGGCGACGCTCACCGGCCTGGCGCCCGGTGAGTACACCGTCAGCGAGCAGCCGAAGGCCGGCTGGGCGACGCAGGAAGATCAGTCGACCTCGATCGACCTTCCGGATTGCGCCGGCAGCGTCAGCTTCGAGAACACCGAGCTTGCGCCGGACCTCAGCCTGACCAAGGAGGCCGATACGGCTTCCGTGTCTGCAGGCGACCCCATCGGCTTTGAGATCGTCGTCTCCAACGATGGCGAAGGCACCGCCAAGGACGTGATCCTCAGCGATCCACTGCCCTTCGGTGCAGGCATTGACTGGCAGCTCGACTCGGTCACCGGCACCGGCGGCTACGTCGCCGCGGTCGGGACCTGCGAGATCACCGGTGATGCGACCGATGAGGAGATCGGTCAGGACCTCGACTGCGACTTCGGCGACCTTGCGCCCGGTCAGGGCGTCGAGATCGCGATCAGCAGCGAGACCAATGCCTCCAGCTGTGCCGAGTACGCCAACGAGGCGGCCGTCAACGCGTCCAACCACGCCGAGCTCACCGCCAGTGACACCACTGAGGTGCTGTGCGGCGACATCGATGTCGACAAGGAGCCGGTCGAAACGCCGATCAGCGCTGGCGAACAGGGGCAGTTCACCCTTCTCGTGAGCAATCACGGCCCTGGCGTCGCCTACGACGTGGAGGTTGTCGATACGGCGCCCGACGGCACCGTGTGGACGGTCCTCGATGACGGCGGCTTCGACTGCTCCGATGAGGTGGTGGGTGATCAGCAGACGCTGACCTGCACCCTCGACGAGCTCGACGCTGAAGCATCGGCGACGATCCTCATCGGCTACACCACTTCGCAGGACGACTGCGGCGTGCTGGACAACGACGTGGCCGTCGCGGCCGGCAATGAGCCGGACGAGAACACCGAGAACAACTCGGACTCCGCCAGCATCGTGGTGCAATGCCCGGGCCTGAACCTGGTCAAGACCGCTGACGCCGATCCGATCGACGCCGGCGAGGAGGCCAGCTTCACGATCACCCTGTGGAACGCCGGACCTGGCGATGCCTTTGATGTCACGCTCCATGACGAGCTTCCGGCCGGCTTGGCGTGGGACTTCGAAGTCGTCAGTGGCGACGCAACCGATGAGGACTGTGGCCTCGCCAGCAGCCTCAGCGAGGGCGGCGTGCAGCAGACGTCCATGGACTGTGCCTTCGAGACGGTCGGTGTCACGGACATGGCCGGTGGCATCGTGATCCGCGTCTTTGCCGATACCGATCGCGCCGATTGCGGCACGCTCACCAACTCGGCAGGCGCCGATGGCAGCAACCTCGATGAGCCGCTCACCGCGGGCGACTCGATCGAGGTCCGGTGCCCGGAGATCACGCTGGACAAGGAGAACGACGCGGTGGGATCGGTCCTTCCGGGGACCACGGTCACCTACACCCTGACGCTGACCGTCGATGACGGCCCGGCTGACGACGTGATGCTGGCCGACAGCCTGCCGGTCGGCCTCGAGAACCCAACGAACATCAGCAACGGTGGCGTCTTCGATGACGCCACCAACATGATCACCTGGGACCTCGGCGAGCTTGCCGATGGCGAGTACACCGTGACCTACCAGGCGACCGTGGCCGATGACGTCGAGAACGGCGAAGAGCTGGTCAATGCCGCCGCGGCGACCAGCACGAACTCGCAGTGCCCCGATCTCGAGACGCTCGGGCCGGAGTGCGAGGATGACTCGACGGTCACCGTTCGGACCCCGACCTTGACGATCGACAAGGAGGCCGATGCCGAGCTGATCACGATCACCGGCGAGGCCGGAGATCTCGAAGCCAGCCCGTCTATCGTGACCTGGACCCTGACGTACACGCTGACCAATGGCCCGGTCACCAACGCGGTGATCACCGATGAGATCCCCGCGGGATTCGTCTTCCTTGACGCATCCGATGGTGGACTGCTCGTCGATGGCACGGTCACCTGGACCTTCGCGACGCTCAGTGAGAGCGGAAGCGTCACGTTCCGCACGACGGTCGACCCGGAGACCATCTCCCGAGTCGCCCCGACGGTGAACGTGGCGGTCATCGACTCCGACGAGACGGAGCCCGATGAGGGCCAGGACAGCGTCACCGTCGTGGTCGAGCCGCCGGTCCTCGGTGGCAATCCGACCCCGACGCCGAAGCCCAACCTGCCGGATACGGCATCAGGCATCGGCCTCAATGGCGAGCCGGTCACCGTGCCGCTCGAGCTGCTGGTTGCGCTCTTCGGCGCATCGCTCAGCGCGATGACGCTGGCGAACGTGAAGGCGCGAAGCCGCCGCCGGTAGTCCACCCGCGGGGTCGGTCAACACGGCCGGTCCCGCGATTCATCCAGCCCCCCTGGCAGGGACGCGGTAGAGG
>JACDHU010000188.1 GCA_013820865.1 Chloroflexota bacterium | reverse complement strand
CGTTCGCCGCCGCCGCGACGACTACCGCCCACCGTTCCGAATCGTCGACTTCACGGTCATCACCGAACGGCGCAACGGCGCCGAATCACGGGCCGAGGCGAGCGTCAAGGTCGAGGTTGACGGCGAAATGCTGCACACCGCGGCCGACGGCAACGGCCCGGTCAACGCACTCGACCTGGCGCTGCGCAAGGCGCTCGGCGCATTCTTTCCCGCGCTCGACGGCGTGCACCTGGTGGACTACAAGGTCCGCATCCTCGACGGCGATGCGGCCACCGGCGCACGCACGCGCGTGATCATCGAGACCGGGCACGAGACCGGATCGTGGCTCACCGCCGGCGCCGACGCGAACATCATCACCGCGTCGCTCGCCGCCTTGCATGACTCGCTCGAGTACGCCATCTGGCGGCTCGACGCGCGCCCCGCGCGACGTGACGAGCGCACCTCGTCGCATGCCGCGCACAACCGCACCCCCCTCGCCGCAGGCGAGCCGTCATGACCGCCGTCGAGCCGCGTCCCGCATCGGCTTCGTCTTCGGCGGCCATCGGCGACTGGGCCTACTTCGAGGGTGCCGTCGTGCCCATTGGCGACGCCACGGTCAGCATTGCGACGCAATCCTTCAACTACGGGACATCGGTCTTCGAGGGCATTCGCGCCTATCGCCAGGACGACGGAAGCACCGCCCTTCTCTTCGGGCTCGAGCACTATCAGCGGCTGTTGCGCAACGCGCGCCTGCTGCGCTCATCGGTCCCGGAATCGGGGCAGGCGCTGGTCGAGATCACGCGCGACCTGATTCGACGCAACGAGCACCCCGGCGACGTCTACATCCGGCCGATCATCTACAAGTCGGCGCCTTCGATTCGCGTGCAGCTCACCGACCTCCACGACCGCATCGGTATCTTCACCATGCCGATGGGCGACTATCTCCCGACCGGAGGCATCCGCGTCACGGTCTCGGGCTGGCAGCGGGTCAGCGACAACGCCATCCCGGCGCGCGGCAAGATCGCCGGCTCGTATGTCAACGCCGCCCTCGCCGCGGAGGATGCGCACGCCGCCGGCTACGACGACGCGCTGCTGCTGACATCGGACGGCCACGTGGCCGAAGCGTCGGCGGCCAACGTGTTCCTGGTGTTCGGTCGCGAGATCGCGACACCTCCATTGACCGATGACGTCCTGGCCGGCATCACCCGCGCGGCGATCATGCAGATCGCTCGCGACGCCGGGTTCGACGTTGTCGAGCGCCGGATCGATCGCTCCGAGCTGTACCTGGCCGATGAGGTGTTCCTGACCGGAACCGGCGTCCAGGTCGCGCCCATCGCCTCGATTGACGACCGTCCCGTCGGCTCGCCAGCGTCTCCCACTTCATTCGACCTTCAGCGCCGATACTTCGCCGCCGTGCGCGGCACCGACCCACGCTACGCCCACTGGCTGACCCCGATCACAGGAGCTCCCGCATGACCCTCTCACGCCCTGATACCCTCAATCTCGAGCGCTGGTCCGCCACCTCGGGCAGCGAACGGTCCAGCCGCGCCAACCTCGTGCTCGGCGGCGGCGGCCACCGCTGGCGCGCGAATGCCGATGGCAACGGAGCCATCGACGCACTCATGCGTGCCGTCGACAACGCGTTGGCGCCGCTGCTCGGCTCCGGCGTGGTGCTCGTCGCCTATGACGTGCATGCCACCGGTGCCGGCCACGAGGCGAAGGCCTCGATCAACGTCGGCGTCCGGCGCCGCGAAGCCGACGACGCCCCCGTGTTCGCCGGCAGCAGCGTCGATGAGAACGTGCTCCAGGCCAGCGTCGTCGCCTATATCGAGGCGGTCAACGCGCTCCTCGCCGCCGAGGGCATCGACATTGCCTCGGCCGTGCCGACACCCGGCGAGACGGCGCGCCACGACACCGATCCCGAGCACCGCTCCGGCGCCAAGGACAACATCATGTCCTCCTACAACAGCTGATTCCCGCGCGGCCCGGCGCGAGTTTTTGCGCCGGGGAGCAAACAACTGGCAAGAAGAGCCTGGTTCGGGTCGTTTCAGGGGCAATTCGGCTCACGGTTTGCACCCTGCCGCAAATCCTGTCGTCGGAAAGCCTCGAATCGGCCCGAACCTCCCAGTTGTTTGCGCCGGGGCGCAAATTGCGGAGCGGACGGCCCCAACATCGAGGGGGGCCGTCCTGCCCTGACGATCGACTAGGAGCCACCGCTCAGCACAGCATCAATTGAGTTGCTGGTGTGACGACATCGGCCGTTTCCCGGGCGACGGCGGTCCTACCGCTCCATCGGCAACGCCAACCGATAACGCTCACCCCCGGATCCTTCGATGACCGTGATCGAAGCCACCATGCCGCCGTCGTAGTGGCCGGGCTCGTGGCACCCGGCCAGGAGGTCAACTTCCCCCGCATCGAAGGTGTACTCGAAGGTCTCGGTCGCTCCCGGTTCCACGCTGACCCCGGCATCGGTGTCGTGGGCCATGCCATCGTCGGCCATCTCCTCGGCGAACGCGGCCTGCTCCCCTTCATCACCGATGAGGAATTCGTGCACGCTCTGGCCGTCGTTGGTGACCTCGAACAGAACGGTCTCGCCGGGCGCGACCTCGATCGTGCCGGGCTCGAAGCGCAGCGCATCGGTCATGCTCACTTCGATCGTCCGTGTCCCGGGGCTCGCGCAGGCAGCCAGGGCCAGCGCAAGCAGAACGGCCAACGGCACGCCCCTCATCACATCGATGGGGTGTAACCGGGCGCGAAATACGGCTCGGGATCGTCCTTGAAGTCAAGCATGCAGCCCTTGCCGCAGAAGTAATAGGTCTCACCGTTGTGATCGGCCGTGAGCTCCTTGGCTTTCGCCTGCTCCGGCTCGACCTGCATGCCGCAGACCGGATCGCTTGCCATCTCGTGTGTCATGGGTGCATCTCCTTGTTGTGGGGCGATTGGCGCCCTGTCTCATGGGTTATCGGTAGAACTCCGCCGCCGGTCCCACCATAATGTGGGCCGATCCGGCATGGTCGGGCATCGGCGCAGGCGTTTGGTGCGCCGGATTGGCCAGGACAAGCGCGGCTCCACCCACCACGACCGCCAGCACCGCGATCCCCGCCAGGTAGCCGTACTCGCGAACGCGCTCGACCAACGGAGGATGCAGGATCTCCTCGGGGCTGTCCGGCACCCGGAACGTGCGCAAACGCAACGCATTCGTGACGACGCTGACGCTGCTCATGGCCATCGCCGCCGCCGCGAGCACCGGGTTGAGCAGGATGCCGAAGAACGGGTAGAGCAGGCCCATCGCCACAGGAATGAGCGCGATGTTGTAGCCGAAGGCCCAGAACAGCCCCTGCTTGATGACGCCGACCGTCTTGCGTGACAGCGCGATGGCCGTGACGATCGTGCGCAGGTCGCCGCCGATGAGCGTGATGTCGGATGCTGCCATGGCGACATCGGTGCCGGTGCCGATGGCGATCCCGAGGTCCGCCTGAGCCAGGGCGGGCGCATCGTTGATGCCATCGCCGACCATGGCGACTGCCTTGCCATCGGCCTGGAGCTCGCGCACCTTGGCTGCCTTCTGATCCGGCTGGACTTCCGCCAGGACATGACCGATGCCGGCCTGGCGCGCCACTGCATCCGCGGTCAGCCGATTGTCGCCGGTCAACATCCACACCTCGAGGCCCAGCGCCTCCAGCTGCGCCACCGCCTGGGCCGATTCCGGCTTGATGGTGTCCGCCACCGCAATGACGCCGATCAGCTTCCCGTCGGCCGCCACGAACATCGGCGTCGCGCCTTCGCGCGCCAGCTCATCGGCGACGCCTTCCAGCTCACTGATCGCGATCGCATCGGCCTCGAGCATCGCTCGATTGCCGACCACGATCGCGCGCCCGCCAATGCTCGCCCGAATACCCCGGCCCGGGATGGCTTCGAAGTCGCTCGCTTCGGGCAGACCCAGCTTCAGTTCGCGCGCTCGCAGAAGAATCGCCTCGCCCAGCGGATGCTCCGAGCCGATCTCCGCCGCAGCTGCCAACGTGAGCAGCTCCGCCTCGCTCGCGCCGCCGGCGATTGCAGCGACACGCGTCACGGAAGGCTTGCCGCGGGTCAGGGTGCCGGTCTTGTCGAGCACCACGGTCGTGATGCGGCGCGCCTGCTCGAGCGCCTCACCACCGCGGATGAGGATGCCATGCTC
>JACDHU010000187.1 GCA_013820865.1 Chloroflexota bacterium | reverse complement strand
CAGGGAGCGAGGCACCCTTCGAAGCGTTTCGACCTTCCACCAACCGTAACGGAAGTACTGCCTCCACAGGTCCCCTACGGTCCCACGAGGCGTGTACTGAAGGCGAATCGAAGGATTGAAGTGAATGCGGTAGCCGGCGGCGCGGATGCGCACGTTGACCTCGTAATCCTCGTTGACGACCATGCTCTCGTCGAACAGGCCAACGTCCTGGAAAACTTCGCGGCGAAACGCGCCGTATGCGACGGTATCGACATCACCGGCCGAGCCGCCGACCCGATACCGGGCGTCCCCTGCACCGAGCGGGTGCTTCGTGGCAAGTGCTACCGCAGCGCCGAAGGGCGTCCGCCCAACTGGCTCCACAACGCCGCCGACGTTCGCAGCGCCGGTTCGCTGCAGCGCGTCGACGCACCGCGACACGTAGTCGGTGGCTGGGATGGCATGACCGTCCATCCGCACGAGGACATCGCCCCGTGCTGCACGGATACCAATGTTGAGAGCTGCGGAGGTGATGCGCAGGGGGTTATCGAGAAGCCGGATCCCTGCAAGGGGATGCCGATGCTGGAATTGCGACGTCGCGTCGCGTGTACCGTCTTCGGAGCGGCCATCCACAACGAGGATCTCGATCACCAGATGCCGCGGATAGTCTTGAGCGAGCAACCGGGAAAGAACCTGTTCGATGTGAGCGGCCTCGTTGAGGACTGGCAACACCACCGAAACGGTCGGAAGGCCGTCGCTCGCACCTGCTTCCTGGGCCATCGCGTCAGCAGGATCGTCGACGTGCGTCGTCATCGAAGACCGACGATCGCCGGAGGCGGTCTACGACACCCATCCAGTGAGTGTGCGCGGTGTGCCTGCGAGCGATTTCTATCAAGTCGATTCGGATTCCCGCGAATGGCGTTCGAGTATTTGGCGTTCACGTGGAAGCATGCGTGGCGAGGCCGCTCGGCTCCCGCGACACCGCTTGTCATCGTCGCGGCAACGTAATATCGAAGCATCATTGGTGGTCTTGCTTTGGCATGATGTGGCGAACATACCATGGCTGTCGATTCGTCGTCGACACTGGCCCGCTTGTGCGATATGGCCAATTGGCCACTGGGAGCTCACCTCGAATGGATCGCTGCGACTTCGAGACGACGCCGCGTATCCTAGACCGGCTGCCGGACTCACCGGAGGACCGGTGAATTCGACGAGGACACATCTCGGCTCGAGCACGCACCTTGAGTCGGTGGCGCATTGAGGCCATTCGTCACGACGGCGTGCACCCACACGGGTGCCAATTAGGCCCGCCAGTCATGTCGCTCGTCCTCGAGCGACGTAGACTTGAGTGTCGTTCGCAGGGGAGCCGCGTGTCGCCCAGTGCGTTCGTGCCAATCGTGCAGGAGGATCGAGTGCTCGCAGACCGAACGGATCGTCCCGGACCGCTGGTCCGCCGTATGCGTGAGCAATCGTGAGCGAGCGCGACGTCCAGAACAAGGCGGCAGCGGACGCACTCGAAGGCTTGGAAGAGGGCCAGGAGGCGCAAACGACGGATTACTACCGGGCCGTCTTCGATGCGCTCACCGAGGGTTTGTGCGTCCTCGAGGTGATCTCGAGCGACGACGAGCCCGCTGACTACCGCTTCATAGAGGTCAACGATGCGTTCGAAACAGCGACCGGACTCCGTGACGTGACGGGTTCCACGTATCGTGAGCGCATGCCGGCGATGAGCATCCTGGCGCCGGAGTCGTACGTTCGGATCGCTCGGTCCGGGACTCCCGAACGTTTCATCGCCGACTCGGAGGCCGGCGGTGGTGCCCGGCGTTTCGACGTCTACGCCTTCCGCCTCGGTGACGACGACAGCCGGCGAGTTGCCGTGCACTTCACCGACGTTACACAGCGCACGCTCACGGAGCAGGAGCTCCTCGATCGAACCGAGCAGTTCAGCTCCCTCATCGCTCAGGCGCCGATCGGGGTCTTCCTCGTCGACGCGGCGTTCCGCCTCGTGCACGTCAATCCCGTGGCGGAGGCGGTGTTCGGTGCGATACCCGACCTGATCGACAGGGACTTCGAGGAGGTCATGCGCCTCGTGTGGGGCGAGGAGTTGGCCGAAGACGTCGTTCGAGCGTTTCGTTACACGCTCGAGACCGGCGCGCCACAACACGAGGAAGATCTCGAGGCGAATGTGGCCGGGCAAGGCGTGAGCGCCTACTACGATTGGCGCATCGATCGTCTCCTGCTGCCCGACGGCGGGTACGGGGTGGTGTGCTACTTCAGCGACGTCTCTCCTCTCGTCGAGGCGCGACGGGCGCTCGCCGCCTCGGGCGAGTACTATCGGACGGTGTTCGAAAAGATGGAACAGGGGTTCTGCGTCGTGCACGTACTCTTCGACGATACGAACACGCCGGTCGACTGTCGATACGTAGAGATGAACAGCGTGTTCGAGCACCAGAGCGGTATGAGAGACGCCCTCGGCAAGACGATGCGCGAACTCGAGCCAAACGTCGAGGGATTCTGGTGGGAGATGTACGGCGCGGTCGCCCTCACGGGCGTCTCGAAACGCTTCATGGACTACGACGATGCGGTCGACCGCTGGTTCGACGTGAGCGCCGTGCGAATCGGCGAACCGGAAGACAACAAGGTCGCCATCATGTTCCACGACGTCACCGAGCGCAAGCGCGCGGAGGAGACGCTCCAACACAGCGTCATGCAGCTCCGACACCGAGCGCATCACGACCACCTCACCGGACTTCCGAACCGCATCCTGTTCGAGGACCGACTGCAGTTGGGCCTCGCCGCGGCGGCGAGGTATAGCCGCAGCCTCGCGATCCTCTTCATCGATCTCGACGGATTCAAGGAGATCAACGACACGCAGGGCCACTCCTGCGGCGACGAGGTCCTCAAAGTAACGGCCCGTCGACTGCAGGATGCGCTCCGAACGAGCGACACGCTCGCTCGGATGCACGGCGACGAGTTCGTCGTGCTCCTCCCCGACTTCGAAACCCTCGCGGACGTCCGCAGCCTTGCGAAGAAGCTGCTCTCGGAAGTGGCGCAGCCGGTCAGCGTGGGCGACGATTCGGTCACCGTGAGCGCGTCGATCGGCGTGAGCCTCTACCCGAAGAACGCCGGCAATTCGCATGGGCTCCTTCATGCTGCCGATGCGGCGATGTATCAGGCAAAAGCCAGTGGAAAGAACACCGTGCGGTTCTTCAAATCGTCGCCGCATGAACGGGCGGACGGGTGATGGCGCCCGCAGTGCCCGTTTGGCCGCCGGCCGGTTGGGTACCCTGCGAGCGCGAAACGGACGTAGCAGTGGGAGGCATTGCATGCGGGTGATCGTGACGGGTGGGAGTGGCCGTGCCGGGCGCTTCACGGTGCGGGAGTTGGCTGCGGCAGGGCACGAGGTGATCAACCTCGACCGCGTTCGTCCGTGCGAGGAACTACCGGGGGAGTTCGTGCAGCTCGACCTGACGAACGCCGGTGAGGTCTATGACGTCCTCTCGCAGTTCCGGCCCACGGGCCTCTGCCACCTTGCGGCGAATCCGTCGCCGACCGGCTTCCCGCGCCATCAGACCTTCGAGAACAACGTGGTGAGCACCAACGTCGTGATGCAGGCAGCCGGCGACGTCGGCGTGACGCGATTCGTGTACGCGAGCAGCGAGATGGCGACCGGCTGGCTCACGACGGACGAGTTGCCGCCTCGGCTCCCGTTCGACGAGACCGACAGAACCGCATCACCGAGCGCCTACGCCCTGAGCAAGTACCTCGGTGAGGTGATCGCCGACTCGATGGTGCGCCAGTACCCGACGATGTCGGTCTGCAGTTTGCGCATCAACAACGTGATCATGCCCGACGGCTACGACGTGCTGCAGTTCCGGCGGGACAACTTTCCCGAGGGCGGCGGCAACTTCTGGAGCTACATCGACGTCAGGGACGTTGCGACCGCCTTCAGGGCGGCGCTCGAAGGCGAGATCTCCGGTCACGAGGTCTTCCTGATCGCCGCCGCCGACACCTGCCTCGATACGCCGGTGCAGGAGGCCGTCGAGCGCCTCTACGGCCCCGGCGCCCGCTTCGCTCCGGATCACGATCCGTATGCATCGGTCTTCAGTTGCCGCGCGATCGAGGAGCGACTCGGGTGGCGAGCACGGCACTCCTGGCGAGATGAGGATGCGAACGACTGAGCAGCCGAGCCGCGTCGCCACGGCCGG
>JACDHU010000186.1 GCA_013820865.1 Chloroflexota bacterium | reverse complement strand
CAGTTGGACCGATAGGCCCGGGTCGCCTCGGTCTCGACGAGCCAGAAGTACGGAAGATCATCGACCACGATCTCCTGGATCTGCCGGTACAGCTCGCCGCGATCATCGAGATCGACGGTCTGCACGGCCTCGGCAAAGAGCGCGTCCACGGCATCGTTGCTGTAGGCGGCCGCGTTCGAGAACGGCACGGCTCCGATCTGCGCGGAGTCGTACATGCGGCGGACGCCGATCTCGGGATCGGTCCCGTTGCAGTAGCTGATGATGTTCGTATCGAAATCGCGGTTGGTGAACACGGTTTCGGCGAATACCGGCGGTTCGAGTGGCACGAGCTCGACCTCGACGCCGAGCTCAGCCAGCTGCGTGCGGAACAGCTCCGCGTAGCGGGCGAACGTCGGGAAGTGCAGGAAGTCGATCGTCAGCGACGTGCCATCGTCGACGCCGTCGACGTCCTGTGCCACCCGTGTGCCGTCGTCGTCACGGTTCCAGCCCACCTCATCCAGGAGACGACTGGCTTCCATCACGTCGTACATCGGAAGGTCGAGGCCTTCCGCGTGAGCCCATGCGATGCCGCTCGAGATCGGCGCCTCGGCGACGCGACCCTCGTTGAACAGCACGCGCTCGAGGAATGCCTGTCGGTCAAGCCCCTGGGCGATGGCGCGACGCACGTCGGTGTCGGCGAGGATGGGATTCTCGAGATTGAAGCTCACCGTCATGATGCAGTTCGCGCCGCCGGGATTGCGATCGGTGCGCAGGAACTCGATGTTCTCATCCGCGGCGAGCCGTTCCTGGTCCGGGCCCGGAACGCCCCACAACCATTGCACCTCGCCGCGCTCGAGCGCGATGACCGAGCTGCCGGCATCGGGGAAGATGCGCTGGACGATCTCATCGAGCGGCGGCCTCCCTCGGAAATAGTCCTCGTTCGCGGCGAATCGGATCTCAGACTCCGGCGTGTAGCTCACGAATGTGAACGGCCCGGTGCCGACCGGCTCCAGGTTGGCCGGGGCCTCGAGAGGATCGGTGCCCTCGTAGATGTGGCGTGCGACGATCGGCGCCTCGGTCACGTCGAGCTGGAGCAGCAGGGGACCGTAGGGATCGTTGAAGGTGAAGACCACGGTGGTTTCGTCGGGCGTCTCGATCGAGGCGAGAGCAGAGCTCATCGACGCTCTGGTGCGGGCGTGGAACTGGAGCAGGACCTCCTCGAAGCTGAACTTCACGTCGGCACTCGTGAACGGCGTGCCATCGTGCCAGGTGACGTCATCGCGCAGGGTGAAGGTGTAGACGCGGCCGCCGTCGTCGATCTCCCAGCTTGCCGCCAGCTCGGGGATGGGATTGAGATCGTCATCCAGCCCGACGAGTCCGTTGTAGAGCAGCTCCGCTGAGGTATGGGTCCCGCCGCTGGTGGTGATGGCCGGGTTCAGGTGGCCAGGATCGCTGCTGATGGCGACCACCAGCGTCCCGCCCGTCGCGGCCGGCGGCTCCGAGGGCGCCATGCTGGCGTCGGGCGGATCACTGGCCGACGGCGAAGGTGAAGGTGAGGTGACCTGCTGGCTGCCGCACGCCGTTAGGACGAGCACGGCAGTGAGTGAAAGCGCGGCGCGACGAGGGCGGAACATGGGAGCCTCCATCAGGGGTGGAAGTGGAGGCTACCGGTAGAAACGCGATGCAAGTAACTGTTGCGTGCACCTAGCTGCTGAGTCGCTTACGGACGACGGCGCAGCGACGCAGATACTCCTCCAACGCGCGGCGTCCCTCGGTCAGCAGATCGGCCCAGGCAGCCAGGCTCTCCGTACCGCTGGGCGTGATCCGGTACGTCCGTCGAGCCGGCCCCGTCCTCGACGTTTCCCAGTGAGACTCGACCAGTTGCTCACGTTCCATGCTGCGCAGGTTGCGGTACAGGGTGCCCGCGTCGATGGGCGGCCCGCCGAGGCCATCGAGCCGCTCGAGGAGGTCGTAACCGTGCGCCGGATCCTCTGCGATGAGGAGGAGCAGACATGGGCGAAGGTAGCCGCGCGGCCATCCGCCGCCCGTGGAACCGGCTCGATCGGTCGCCGTCTCCACGGTCATGAGGCGGTCCTCGCCGCCAGGCATCTGACCGCCTCATCGTATGCCTGCCGGCACCAGCAGTCGTTTCCGCACTCGCCGTGCGTGGGTCGGGTCAGCTCGGCGAAGTCGTCGGCGAAGAGACGCCTGCCCTCGACGCGCCCGCGCTCCGACAGCGCGTAGCTCCCAGTGGTCACGCGCCTCAGGTAGCCCTCGTCGACCAGGCGATCGAGATGGAGCACGGCAATCTCGCCTTCACCACCGAGAAATCGATCGACCGTGTCGAGATCGATCTCGGTGCCGAGGCCCTCTCCCTCGATCCAGAACAGCAGCTGGAGCAGCTCATCGCGCCAGTAGATCCGGCGAAGCGCGTCGCTCTTTGGCTGGCTAGGAAGCGCCATGCGTGCAGAATAGCGCACGCGTCGTACGAATCATGTGGAACACTAAGTGCAGATTGCAGATAGATGCTTGATTCGGTCACGGCGGTGGCGTATCGTACGCCCACGATTGAGAGAGGAAGGCGGACATGCGCGTAGGAGTTGCCGGCAAGGGTGGCTCGGGGAAGACGACGATCGCGGCGACCATGGCGCGCCATCTCGCGCGCAGTGGTTTCTCGGTCAATGCGCTCGATGGCGATCCGAATCCGAATCTCGCGATTGCCGTCGGCGTGCCTCCGGACGAGGCGGATCGCTTTCGTAGAATTCCTCCGGAGGAGATGGAGGAGCGCCCGAACGGCGACGGCGCTTCGATGCACTTCCGTCAGCCATTCGAAAAGATCGTGAGCGAGTACGGTGCCGTTGGACCCGATGGGGTCCGCGTGCTGACCATGACCGGACTGCTGGGTGCCGGCAAGGGGTGCATCTGCGGGCAGCATTCGACCGTTCGCGGCGTCGTGGCCGGACTGGGCGAAGAGCGGCCGGACGATGTGACCATTCTCGACACGGAGGCCTCTCTCGAGCACCTCAGCCGTGGCACGGTGCGCCACGTGGAGAGCCTGGTAGTGGTAGTGGAACCCTACTACCGCGCCATGGAGACGATGAAGCGGACCGTGCCCCTCGCCCGCGAGCTCGGCATTCCGCAGATCTGGGCGATCGCCAACAAGGTCAGATCGGCGGAGGACTCGGCAGCCATCAGGGACTACTGCGAGCGTCTCGACATCGAGCTCCTCGCCACCGTCCCGTTCGATGACGCGGTCGTCGTTGCCGACAGGAATCGTCGCTCGCTGATCGACCATGATCCGACCGCCGCCGCGACCGTCGCCATCATGGGTGCGGCGGACAGGATCGGCGGCCACCGCAGCTCGGTCGGAGCCTGACCGATGGCCGTCAGCACGCCCCCACGCGTCACGAACGCGTCCGAGGAGAGTGTTCCGAGCGTGCCCCCGGTAAGTCCTGAGCCGGCTCCGATGCCGCGCCGCGCGCCGGGGGGGCCGGTGAAGGTCGTCCACGCCTTCTGGCTGGCGGGAATGAGCTGCGACGGGTGCAGCATTTCGGTGACCGGAGCCACCAATCCGTCGGTCGAGGATCTCCTGACCGGCGGCGTCAGTGGCCTGCCGACCGTGGTGCTGCACCACCCTGTCCTCTCTGTCGAGAACGGGCAGGAGTTCATCCGTCCCTTCAAGGAAGCGGCCGACGGTGAGCTGGACGCTCCGTACGTTGTTATCTACGAGGGTTCGATCGGCGACGAGCGGCTCGCGGCACAGTTCGGCGGCTACTGGTCCGCCATGGGGGACCAGGTGATCGAGGAGGGTGACCGCCCGTTTCCGACCGCCGAGCGCCTGGTTGACATGGCGGCCAATGCGGCGGCGGTGATCGCCATCGGGACGTGTGCCACGTGGGGTGGCGTCCCGTCGGCGATCGGGAATCCGACTGGCGCGATGAGCGTGATGGACTTTCTCGGCGCCGACTACCGCAGCGCCCTCGGCCTCCCGGTCATCAACATCCCAGGCTGCGCGCCGGTCGGCGACAACTTCACCGAGACCGTTGCGGCCATTCTCATGTTCCTCCAGGGCATGGGTCCGCTGCCGGAGTTCGACGAGCTCGGCCGGCCGGCCTGGCTGTTCACCGAGACGGTACACCGCGCCTGCACGCGGGCCGGCTACTACGAGGAGGGCATCTTCGCCGAGGACTACGGCGACAAGGAATGCC
>JACDHU010000185.1 GCA_013820865.1 Chloroflexota bacterium | reverse complement strand
CGGGCTGGACCTTGCCGGTCGAGGTCTTGATGAAGTCGGCTCCGGCCGCCATGGCCAGGACGGATGCACGCCGTACGTTGTCGTACGTCTCCAGCTCGCCGGTCTCCAAGATGACCTTGAGATGCGCATCGCCGCAGGCTGCCTTGACCTCGATGATCTCGTCATAGACCGATGCGTAATCCCCCGCCAGGAACGCGCCGCGGTCGATGACCATGTCGATCTCATCGGCTCCCGCCGCCACGGCGCTTCGCACATCCGCGAGCTTGACCTCGAGCGGCGCCTGGCCGGATGGGAAGTACGTCGCGACCGATGCGACCTTCACGCCGGAGCCTTGGAGTGCCTCCACCGCGAACGGGATCATGTTGGGGTAGACGCACAGAGCGGCGACGGAAGGGATACTCGGGTCGGTCGGATCAGGGCGCCGTGCCTTGCCCGCCAGCGCGCGGATCTTGCCCGGCGTGTCCTTCCCCTCCAACGTCGTGAGGTCCATCATTCGGATCGCGAGGTCCAGCGCCCAGAGCTTCGCGTCCTTCTTGATGGAGCGCTTCGCCAGCGAGGCAGCGCGCTCCTCCACGCCCACGGCGTCGACCGCCCACACGCGACCCAGCAGGGACCCGAGGTGTTGGTGCCGCTTGCTGGTGAGGTCGCGACGCTCGTTGCGACGGACAGGTGTGGTGGCTGTCATGGGCCGATCATTGTAGCGCCGGGACGACTGGTACCCTTCGATCACCCATGGCCGCCGATCCGATTCTCTACTGCCTCACACGCGACCGCGAACTCGCCATCGCTGTCGATGCGCGCCTGACCGGGGCGATCGCGTTCTTCTTCAACGACGCGGCACGCCTGCACCAGGCGGTCACCCTCCGCGCGCCGCAGTTCGTGCTCGTCGACACCGGAGCCGTGCGAGCCGAGTTCGGAGATGCTGGGTTGGGTCCGGTCTTCGACTTCCTGCGACATCGCGTACCCGACGCACAGCTCGCCGTCCGCCCTACGCCTGGGGTCGAGCATCTCATCGCCGCGGAGGCGGGTGCGGATGTGACGCTCCTGCCCTCGGCGCTCGACGCGTGCGTGGACGCGGTGGCCGCACAGTGCGGCTGCGCCTGACCGGCATCCCCTGCCGCTGCCACGCCGCGCCGCTCGTTTCGGGTCATACGACCACCTGCGCGGCACTAGTCCACACGATGACTGCCGTTCGCTCATACGCCGTGGTGACGGGCAGTAGGCGAAAGATTCAGTGCTGGCGGGTCGCGCCCACGCTCAGATACCGACGGTTCGACGCACTTCTTCCGGCTAATGCCCACCCACACGGCACATGCCTCAACGCGGGCAGTCCACGGCCTCTTCGATCGGACCGATGCGCCCCGGCGGCCAATAGCGCGCGACAGCCCGCCACTGCACGGATGAGGGAGGGAGTTCCCCGAACATGCGCGCATCGGTGCTGGCGGACGGATTGTCCCCGCGCAGCGTGACGCCCCAATCATCAACCGCAGTCACGCGCTTGATGAGCTCGCGGCCCGGATCGCGCGGATCGAAGGCCAGGACCACGTCGGCGACACGCCCTGGCGCGCGGACGACGATCAGTCGGTCCCCAGGCAGCAGCGTGGGTGCCATCGATTGACCGCGAACTTCGACCACGTCGATCCAGCGCCGAGCCCCCCACAGCCCAAGGCTTATGAGGACGAGGAACAGCAGGGCGCTGCGCCCCGTCGACATCGGCCTAGGAAGGTCGGCCGTTCACGCGGGTCTTCTCCAGTCCGCCGGTTGCCTTCCACATCTCGTCGACCGTGTCGATCATGGACAGGAGCTCCTTGGCGGCGCCAGCGTCGAGTGACTGCTTGACCTTCGAGGCCTGCTTCGTGGCCTTCCAGAAGGTGTCGTGCAGGTCGGGGTACTTCTCGAGGTGCTCCGGCTTGAAGTAGTCGTGCCACAGGACATCGAGGTGGTGTTTCACCAGCTCGGCGCGTTCTTCCTTGATGCCGATGCAGCGCGCGCGAAAGTGCTCGTCATCACTGGCAGCGTGCTTCTCGATGATGCGCAGGCATGACTCGGCCTCGATGCGGGCCTGTTCGGGGTCGTAGATGCCGCATGGGATGTCGCAATGCGCATCAACGATTCGGCTTGGGCGCAGGATGGAGCGAAAACTGATCATTGGTTACTTCTCCGGTAAGGAATCGCTTGCTTGTGTCGGTGTCATTCTACGTGCTTGCAAGCAGCCTGCCGGGGATGCAGCGAGACCCGGGAGGGGGATCCCGGATCTCGTGCGGCGGAGGGCGCCGTCAATGCATACGGATGGTGGCGTCGAAGTGGATCAGCTGCCCATCACGATCCCGCCATCCACGCCCAACACCTGGCCAGTGACATAGCGTGCCTCGTCGGAGGCGAAGTACACCGCGGCGGCAGCCACGTCATCCACGGAGCCGATGTAGCCGAGCGGCGTCATGCCCTTGAGCGCTTCGGTGGCGGTCTCCGGCAGATCGGCGGTGAGGTCAGTGGTGATCAGGCCCGGCGCGATGGCATTGCAGGTGATGCCGCGGCTGGCCAGCTCGCGGGCAGTTGTCTTGGTGAGGCCGATGAGCCCCGCCTTGGCGGCCGCGTAGTTGGCCTGTCCGGCATTGCCCATGCGTCCCGCCGCCGAGCTCATGTTGATGATCCGGCCCGAGCGTGCCTTGAGCATCGGTCTGGCGATGGCGCGCGTCATCCAGAACGGGCCTGACAGATTGGTGTCGATCACCGCGTCCCACTCCTCGGCATCCATTCGCATGATGAGGTTGTCGCGCGTGATGCCGGCGTTGTTCACGAGAATGTCAATGGAGCCGAACTCGCCGAGCGCCGCCTTGACCATCGCCTCGCACGCTTCACGGCCCTCGCTCGTGTCGCCCTGGATGGTGATGACGCGCCGGCCCAGGCCGGTGATCTGCTGCGCCACTTCTTCGGCCGCCTCCGCGTTGCCGCGATAGTTGATCGCCACGTCGGCTCCCTGCCCGGCCAGCGCGAGGGCGATGGCACGACCCAAGCCGCGGCTGCCCCCGGTCACGAGCGCAGTCTTGCCGGTCAGGTCGAACATCGTTCAGGGGTCTCCTTGTTGGTCAGACATTCATCGGAGGCGTGGCCAAGTGGCCCCGCTCACGCGGGGACGGCCACTTCCTCGGGCGCGCGTCGTGGCTTGCCCAGGCGGGTCTGTGAGCCGGGCGCCAGAAAGGCCCGATTCGGATCGGCCGTCCATTCCACCACGGCGGCGCCGGCGGTGTATCCCGCGCCGAAGGCCGCCATGAGCAGGCGGTCGCCAGGCTGGATGCGTCCGTCGGCAACGGCCTCGACCAGCGCCATCGGCACTGAAGCGGCCGAAGTGTTGCCGTACTTCTCGATATTCAGGTACGTCTTGTCGCTCGGGATGCCGACGGCGTTCTGCACGCTCTCGATGATGCGCAGGTTGGCCTGGTGGAAGAGGAACTGGTCAACGTCGTCGACGCCCAGGCCCGCGTTGCGCAGCGCCGAGCGGGACGACTCGGCGAGCTGCCGCGTGGCGTACTTGTAGACCTCCTTGCCGGCCATGTGCACGAAATGGCCGCCCTCGGCGACTGTCTTGGGCGTGGTCGGGCAGGCCGATCCACCGGCCGGGAAGATGATGCCTTCCTTGCCGCTGCCATCGCTGTACATGTCGAGGCCCAGCAGCCCGCCCGGTTTATCCGAGGCCGACACGATGACCGCTCCGGCTCCGTCACCGAACAGCACGCAGGTGTTGCGATCGGTGTAGTCCAGGAAGCGGCTCAACAGCTCCACCCCCACCACCAGGACGTTGCGGTACATCCCGCTGCGCACGTAGGCGGTGGCGGTGGCCAGCGAGAAGACGAACCCGGAGCAGGCGGCCATGAGGTCGAAGCCCGCAGCACGCGTCGCCCCCAGCTCGTGGGCCACAAGCACGGCCGTGGCCGGCATGTAGTAATCCGGCGAGCACGTGCCCAGAATGACGAGGTCCAGCTCGCTCGGGTCCATCCCAGCCACGGCCAGCGCATCCCGCGAGGCGTTCACGCTCAACGTGGTCGTAGTTTCGTCCTCTGCTGCGATCCGTCGCTCCCGGATCCCGGTCCGGCTGACGATCCACTCGTCGGACGTGTCGACCAGCTTCTCGAGCTCGGCGTTCGACATGATCCGCGACGGCGCGTACATCCCCCATCCCGTGATCAGCGCGTTGGTCATTGGAGGTG